>JALZEL010000364.1 GCA_030862075.1 Actinomycetota bacterium
AGGCCAAAGAGACCTCGTGCTCCCCACTCCGTCCGCCGAAGATGAGCATGACCCGCACCACCGCGCCCCTAACCTCCTCTCTTCCTAAAGCACGCCCATCCTAGCAAAGTGAGAGTGGCTCGTTCGCCGCCGTTCCTAACTGTTCAGAAGGTGGCTCAAATAAGCGGAACATGGGCATTCTATGTTCTTAGTTGTTCGTGAATGTTAATGGCGTATTGGTGTAGTAATTGGTGTAGATCGGTGTGCATCACGTTTGATGATAAGTTATGCGCTCCAACCCGCTAGCCCGTCAAAACCGTCGCTGGTAAGACCGGCTCGACCCCCATTACAAAGAACAACCGAGATGTCAAGCTGTTTACGATTGATATACCCTACCGGGGTATGGTAATATGATCCTGAGGTTGAGAGTGAGCGGGCTCTCGGGGATGGAGCACTTGAACGCGGACTTTGAGAAGGGCATAGTTGAGGTGCGCTACGACGACAGCAGGGTGACCACCGATGAGCTCAGAGGCGCCGTCGAGGAGGCTGGCTACACCGTTACTGCTTGACGGGGAGTATGGAGGAGCAATGAATGATAAGACTTCTTTGAACAGGCTAGCGTTCAGCGCTACGGGGCACTGTCTCACAGGCTGCGCCATCGGCGAGGTGCTGGGGTTGGTGATTGGGACGGCGCTCGGGTGGGGCAACGTTGGCACGATCGCGCTCGCGGTGGTGTTGGCGTTCTTCTTCGGCTACTCCTTGACGATGGTGCCACTGATCAGGTCGGGCCTCGCGCTCGGTACAGTGCTGCCGTTGGCGTTCGCCGCGGATACACTGTCGATCACCGTCATGGAGATCGTGGACAACCTGATAATACTCGTTATCCCGGGGGCGATGGAGGCGGGCCTGACGAGCCTGCTCTTCTGGGGAAGTCTCGCCCTCGCCCTGGCCGTCGCTTTCGTAGCGGCCTTTCCGGTGAACCGCTACCTCATAGCCCGGGGCCGAGGGCACGCGGTGGTCCACCAGTACCATGGTCACCATGGCAGCGGGCATGAAGTCCACGCCGGCCACGAGCAGCACGATCATCAGCACTAAGAATTCTGATCGAGCTTGGCGGCCCGAAGTAGTAACACCAGGGAGGTTAGCTAGATGGGTGGCTTAATTGAGGTTGGTGGAATAGAGGTCAACGCGATCGACGCGCTGCTGTACGTCTGGTTCGTCTTGGCCGGTCTCTCGACTGCGTACGTGGTTTGGGACCAGTTCGTGGGCAAGAACCCCGAGGAGACGGTGATGAAGTGGGGCTGGGTCCTGATCACCCTCTACATGGGACCCGTCGCCCTTGCTCTGTATGTCATGGCCGACAAGGAGCCGGAGGCGGGATCGCACGAGGAGTTCATAAGGCCCCTGTGGAAGCAGGGGGTCGGCTCCACCGTCCACTGCGTCGCCGGCGACGCCACAGGCATCATCACCGCGGCCGTAATAACGGCGGCTCTGGGCCTGCCGATGTGGATAGACCTGATCGTCGAGTACACGGCGGGGTTTGCCTTCGGTCTGTTCATCTTCCAGGCACTCTTCATGAAGGGGATGATGGGCGGTACCTACCCTAAGGCGGTGAGGAACTCGTTCATCCCCGAGTGGTTCTCTATGAACATGATGGCAGCCGGGATGTTCCCGGTGATGATCTTTTTGATGATGGGCCGCGACATGCGAGCCATGGAGCCTACAGAGCCGCTCTTCTGGGGTGTTATGTCTCTGGGGGTGATCGTGGGCTTCGCCACCGCCTACCCGGTGAACGTGTGGATGGTCTCTCGCAATCTCAAGCACGGCCTGATGACCGCGCGCCCCCCGAGCGGCTCGGTGGCCGAGCCAGGGAGCCCGACCAACTCCGCGTCCGCCGGTGCGGCGTCGGGCCACGGCTCGCACGAGATGGGAGAAAAGTAGAGATGCGAGAAGAGCACAGAGAAGAAACCCACGCGGACATGGCACACATGGACACCCAGAGCGCCGACCGGCACGCGGGCCACGAGGACCACGCCGCAATGAGGCACGCGGGCATGGGTCACGCAGGTATGCACGAGATGAAGCCCAACGTGACGCGACCGCAACTCGCGGTGGTCGGACTGCTGACCATGCTGGCGCTGGTGACCAGCGTCCTCATTCCTGCGCAGTTCGTTAACCTCTCTTACAGCGCCGAAGAAGTGGGTGGCGTCATCATGCCGCCCGGCATGGTCATGAGCCGGGACACACCAGCGGACGCTATGCGCGAGATGTCGGCCGTCGACCCGGGCGAGGTTTCCTACTCTGCCCCCGCCGACGTCCGCGGCGACCAGACTCTCGAGCCGAAGATCGAGGACGGAACAAAGGTCTTCGACCTTACAGCTTCTGTCATCGAGTGGAACATTCTGCCGGATGAGCAGGTGGATGCCTACGCTCTGAACGAGCAGGTTCCAGGACCGCGCCTCCGCGTCACCGAGGGTGATCGGGTCCGCATTAACGTCCAGAACGACCTGCCCGAGGCGACCAGCGTCCACTGGCACGGCCTCATCCTACCAAACGAGATGGATGGGGCGGCCGATGTGACCCAGGAGCCCATAGAGCCGGGTGAAGACTACGTCTACGAGTTCACGGCCGGCCAGCCGGGCACCTACTTCTACCACTCCCACCAAGAGCCCGATCGTCAGCAGGGTCTGGGGCTCTACGGCGCCCTGATCGTGGACCCTGCCGACCCGTCGGTAGACGAAGCCTACGACTACGATCACGAGGCGGTCGTCCAGCTGCAGGAGTGGCTCGAGAGGGAAGGCTACACCTACCCCGCCATGACCATGGAGGGCGCCTTGCCAAACTACTTCACCATCAACGGCAAGTCCTACCCCGAGACAGAGACCGTTAATATGGAGGTAGGCGAGAGGCTGCGCGTGCGCTTCATCGGCTCCAACAACAACTTCGTTCACCCCATGCACATACACGGCGGACCCTTTGAGATCGTCGAGACCGACGGCAATGAGGTGCCCGAGGAGGCTCAAGTCCTTAAGGACACGGTCAACGTCGGCCCCGGTGAGCGCTACGACGTGATCTGGGAGGCGCGCGAGCCGGGCAAGTGGCTCCTTCACTGCCACATTCCTCACCACACCACCAACGACAACACCGAGCAAGGAGGTGGCGGAGGCCTGATGATGGTCATAAACGTGACCTGAATCCGTTGTTTGGGTATGGTACCGACCCCGACTCGGCCTTACCGGAAGGGAAGAGAGTTCCCCACGGATTCAAGGATGAGCAGCTCTATCCATTCTATTTCGTAGTGTGGCCTGAGTATGAGCGATCAGACCGCTGCCGCCATGGAGAGTGCCCTGTCCTAGCTACGTTGGTGTACAGATTGGTGTAAAACGAGCCGAGATTGCTTTTCAGTCCTCTACTTTGCACTACGTTTGTGCTCGAAATCAATGATTTTTCCTAGCGATGAGACTTGGCTGAAGACCGGAAAGCCCATCCTAGCAAAGAGAGAGTGGTCTGCGGACGCACCCTAGGATCGGACATCTTCTGCGGGATGGGGCGAAAGCCCCAGAGCGTCCGACTCTTTCTGGAGCGCCGCGACGACGAAGTCTATGTGCTCGTTCAGGTCCACGCCGAGCTCCTCGGCGCCCCGGACGATGTCTTCCCGGTTCACGGTGGCGGCGAAGGACTTCTGCTTCATCTTCTTGCAGACGCTCTTGGCCTTGAGGCCCTCAAGTCTCTCGGGTCTCACCAAAGCGCAGGCCGTTACGAAGCCGGAGAGCTCGTCCACGGCGTACAGGGTCTTCGCAAGCGGCGTTTTGCGGGGCACGTCGAGGTAGTCGGCATGCCCTTTTATCGCCTCGAGCACGTCCTCCCGATAACCCCTCCGCGACAACTCCCGCACACCCGTCATTGGGTGCTTGGCGGGGGTGGGGTGCTTCTCGTAATCCATGTCATGCAGGAGGCCCGTGATCCCCCACTTCTCCTCGTCCTCGCCGAAGGCGCGGGCGTAGGCGCGCATGGCGACCTCGACGGCCAGAGCGTGCTTTCGTAAGGACTCGCTCTCCGTCCACTCACAGAGCAACTCCCAGGACTTCTCGCGGTTCAACCGGTACCTCCCATAGTGCTACGGCAAGCGAGCGATCATTGTACCGTTTGGCAGATCGAGAAGCTGGCCGGAAACCCCGTGGAACCTGGAGCCTAACTACTCTCCGCTAGCTCGCGCGCTCGCAGGAGCACCGCATCGAGCATGGGCTCCGTGAGGACGCCGGTGAAAGTGTTCTGCTGGGAAGGGTGGTAGCAGCCGAGGAGGATGGGGCCGGAGGCTACTATTTCGTGCTCGGCGCCGTGGGAGAACCTGGGCTTCGGCCTGACCGCGTGAAGGCGTAAGGCGCACTCCCAGGCGAAGGCGCCGAGACAGACGACGACCCGTGCGGGGAGCAGTTCGAGCTCGCGGGCGGCGTAGGGAAGACAGTTGTCTCGCTCTCCTGGCGTCGGTTTGTTCTGCGGCGGCGCGCAGCGGACGGCGGCGGAGATCCAGAGGCTAAAGAGGCGCAAGCCGTCGTCGGCGTACCGGGAGACCGGGGCGCTCGAGAAACTCGTGCGGTAGAGCGCACCGAAGAGGAAGTCGCCGGAGCGGTCGCCGGTGAAGTAGCGGCCGGTGCGGTTGGCCCCGTGGGCAGCGGGGGCTAACCCGAGGACGACCACCCGGGCGTCCGGGTCCCCGAACCCGGGGACAGGACGGCCCCAGTACTCTTCGTTGGCGTAAGCGGCCTTCTTATCGAGGGCGACCCTCTCGCGCCACTCGACGAGGCGTGGGCAGCGCCGGCAGGAGGTTACTTCCCTTTCGAGCGCTGCGAGGAGGTGCTCCTCTTTTTGGTCCATGCTTTTTAAGCTCCGTAGCGGTTGAGCTTGAGGGCGTGCCCCATGAGGAGGCCCATGATCTCCTCCGCCGCGAAGACGCCCAGGGAACCGCCCGCGCAGGCGCGCTCGCCGAAGCTCTCCGCCGTCGGCAGGGTGTACTCCGAGGAGAGGAGGAGCGGGACCCCGTGCCAGGAGTGGCTCTTCATCTTCGCCGGGGTCGCGTGGTCGCCGGTCACGGCGAGGGCGGTGGGGCCGAGGCTCAGGAGGTCCGGCACGAGGGCGTCCACCTCTTCTATGACCGCGGACTTGCGCTCGAAATCGCCGTCTTCGCCGGCGGCGTCCGTAGCCTTGACGTGGACGAAGAAGAAGTCGTAGGAATCCCAATTGCTCGTGAGGGTCTCGAACTCGCCGGCTATCCCCTCGCCTTCTTTTAGGATCTCCATACCGGCGAGGCGAGCGAGGCCCTTGTACATGGGGTAGGCGGCGATGGCCGCCGCGCGGAGCTTGTAGACCTCGTCGAACCTGGGGAGCGCCGGGTGCATCCCGAAGCCGCGCAAGAGGACGGTGTTCGCCGGGTGGTGGTCCACGAGGACTTCGTTGGCCTGCTCGATGAAGGTGTTGGCGAGCTCGGCGCTCTTCTTTGCCTCGCCTCCCGCGCCGTCCGTGGGCTCAACGGGGAGCGGTTCGAGACCCGTTCTCTGGGGGTCGGAGTCCGAGAGGGCCTCAGAGAGGTCCGGGGCACGGAAGACGACGACGGCTCGGTGTTCCTTTTCGTGCGTGACGGAAACCTGAGCGGCATCGAGCGACACATTCTCGTTGAGGAGGTCCACGAGTTTGGAAGCTTCTTCGGTGGGGATGCGGCCTGCTCTCCGGTCGGAGATCTTGCCGGCCTCGTCCTTGGTGGCGAAGTTGATCCTGGCCGCGAGGTCGCTCTCTTCGAGCTCGAAGCCTACCCCCAAAGCGCTAAGTACGCCGCGGCCGACCTTGTACTTTAAGGGATTGTAGCCGAAGAGCCCTAGGTGACCGGGACCGCTGCCGGGGCTTACGCCCGCGGCGACGGGCCTGTGGAGGCCGAGGTCGGAACGGGCGGCCAAGGCGTCGAAGTTCGGGGCGTACGCGGCCTCGAGCTCGGTCCTGCCGAAGGGGTCCATCGGGAGACCTCCGAGCCCGTCCAGGACGAGCAAGACGATCTTGGAGTCAGTGACGACCGACAGCTCGCGCATGAGGTTCAGGTCCAAGGCGGCGTCCTCCTCCTAAGGTCATCGCTTTGCGGTGCAAAAAGTTTAGCAGAGAAGGCCTGTATAATTCCCGGTTCGGAGCGCAGAAAACGACCGCGTGTAACGAAGCGTCGGGGGTGGCGGATGAAGATAGAAACGGTGGATCTTGGCTTTATGGGGACGGAGGAGATCATCGCCTCCTTCCTCCTCATGGGGGAGGGATCGGCGGCGCTGGTCGAGACTGGCCCTACGACCTGTATCGAGAACCTTAGGTGGGGCCTCGCGGATAACGGCGTCGAGCCCGAGGATGTGGAGAAGGTCTTCCTAACCCACATCCACCTGGATCACTCCGGGGCATCGGGACACCTGGCTGAGAGGTTGCCGAACGCCGTTTTCTACGTCCACGAGGTCGGCTACCCGCACCTCGTGGACCCCTCGAAGCTCTTAAAAAGCGCCACGCGCCTCTACGGCGAGGAGAACATGGACGAGCTTTTCGGCGAGGCCTGGCCTGTACCGGAGGATCGCCTCGTCAGGCTCGAAGGCGGCGAGGAGATCGAGGCCGCGGGTGGCGCTCTGCAGGCACACTACACGCCGGGACACGCATATCACCATTTGGCTTACCTCGAGCCGGAGTCGGGAATGCTCTTCACCGGGGACGTGGCGGGGGTGCGCCTGCCCGGCCAATCGTACGTAAAACCGCCGACACCCCCGCCGGAGGTGGACATCGAGGCCTGGAAGGGGAGCATCGAAGGCATGCGCAAGCTAGCGCCGCGCTTTTTGTGCCCCACGCACTTCGGCTCTTACGAGGACGTGGAGCGGCACCTGGGCGAGCTCGAGCAGCGCCTGGAGGACTGGCTGCTCCTCGTCGAGGAGCGCATGGACGAGGAGCGCTCGCAGGAAGATATCGCCGAGGAGCTGGAGGCGAAGGGCGACGCGGAGATGCTCCGCGAGGGCTCCGATCCCGAGGAGTCTGAGCGCTACGAACTCGCGGCCAACTACGAGATGCTGGTGGCGGGCCTCATGCGCTACGTCTCGAAGCAGCGCGAGAGCGCCTAAAGTCCGCTTTTACTCTTGCCAGACCGGCGGTATCTCCCACACAGCCAGACGAACCCGTCTTTACCGCAGGAGATGCCGGTGTCGCCATCGGGAGAGAAGGCCAGGCCGACGATCTAGACCGCGGGTCCGCCGATGCGCCCTATTCATTTGCCGCTCTCGATGTCCCAGAGCCGGACGGAGCCGTCCAAGCCCCCTGAAAGGGCCAGAAGACCGTCGGGATCGAAGGCCAGGCACGAGACGCTTTGCTCTCCACGGTCCACGCGAAAAGAACGGACCTCTGGGATCTCGCTTCCGAAGAGGCGTCCAAGTATGCCCAAGACGGCGTCCCTTCTGCGGGCCGAGATCTCCCGGGTAGCCGGGCTCCTTTAAGCGTTCTTCACGGCTTCGGCGATGTCCTGGAGGCCCTGGTTGGCGTCGGAGAAGAGCATCATGG
>JALZEL010000172.1 GCA_030862075.1 Actinomycetota bacterium
GGCACTGTGCGCCAAGATAGGACTTTCTGAAGACGAAGTCCGGACGTGGAAGGATATGAGCCACAGGATGTTCGTGCCGTTCCATGGCGATGGCATCATCAGCCAGTTCGAGGGCTATGAGGAGCTCGAGGAGCTGGACTGGGAGGCCTACCGCACTAAGTACGGCAACGTCCAGCGACTCGACCGCATCCTCAAGGCCGAGGGAGACACGCCCGACCGCTACAAGCTCTCCAAGCAGGCCGACACCCTAATGCTGTTCTTCCTGTTCCCCGAGGAGGAACTCTGGCGGCTCTTCGAGCGGCTCGGCTACGAGTACGCGCCCGACACGGCCCGCAAGAACATCGCCTACTACGAGCCCCGAACCACCCACGGCTCGACTTTGAGTTTCGTCGTGCACGCCGCCATTCTGGCCGACCTGGACCCCGAAAGCTCGTGGAAGATGTTTATGACCGCGCTGGAGAGCGACGTAGGCGACATCCAGGGCGGCACCACCAAGGAGGGCATCCACATGGGCCTGATGGCCGGGACGCTGGACCTGATCCAGCGCGGCTACGTGGGGGCCGAGATCCGGGACGGCACCCTCTACTTCAACCCGAATCCGAACGACTGGCTAGAGGGCCTCTCGTTCCCCATGCGATTCCGCGAGACGTCGGTCGAGGTCACGCTCAAGGAGGGCAAGCTGACAGTCGCCACACAGACCGACGGCTTCAACCGGTCCATCAAGGTCGGCGTCGGCGAGGAGGTCCGGGAGATTAATGACGGGGAGCGCTACACATTTACCTTCTAAGAGGGTATCTGACAGCACCGGTTAAAACAACTGTCGTCCGCATGCGATCATAGGAGGTTGGAAGCCTACTCCGCCGAAGACCTAACAGCGGCTTGCATAATGCATGTCCAGACAACACGGTAGTTGATGACTATCCTCCAGGGTATGAGACGACCAATATACGTGCGTCTACGTGCGTCCCTTGAGCTATGCCGAGCGTGAGACCACGGAGGTGGGCTTGCGTTCGTCGGATGCCTTCACCTTGCGCCTCTGCCAGATCTTGCTCGCCAGCGAGAGGGGCGAGAACGCCTGCGGCAAAGCCCTACGACCATTGCGTCTGCGGCCTCTTCTGCTCCTCGCCGTCAACCTCGAGATCTACGCGCTCGTTGAAGAAGCACAAGTGACCCCTTATCTTGCCTGCTTCCGGAATAGGCTCCTGGTAGCTCCAAACAAGATCCTCCACGGGCCCGCCCCCGGCATCCACTGACCAGTACGACGCCACACCCTTGTACGGGCACTGCGTATTCGTATCACTCGGGACGAGCAGTTCCTCGCGGACGTCTTCTGGCGGGATGTAATAGCGCGTCGGCAGACCCGTCTCGAAGAGAAGCTTCGGCCCGGTAGTCTCGGCAACGGCCTCGCCGTTCACGAGGACTCTGACGTGCCGGGAGCTATCCAAGACGTCGACCCGGTGGTAAGGGTCGCGGGGGTGGACGAAGACTTCCTCATCTTCTTTCAGCCACTTGTCCGTGTGGTTTCCGAACCACTAACATCCGCGACGCTTACCGCGTCCCCGGCTAGCTCGACCTCGATAGGACCGTCAACGTGCGCGGTAGTCTTCAGCCGCAGCATCCTGTAAAACTGATGGCGTTCCTCCGACGCGAGGGCGTCCAGGGCCTCGGGCGTCACGTCGGCGTATTGCCGAAGGATGGCGTCCTTGTCCCGCTCCAACTGCTCTATTTGCTCTTGGTCGTGCTTGAGGATCGCGAGTTCTCTTTCAGCGGTCTTCCGGCTCTCCTCAAGTTGCGCGAGCTCTACGTCCAGCTCTTCGTCGGTGATGCGGCCTTTGGCAGCGAGTCTCAAAAATCCACGTCGCTCCTGCTCCGCCCCAGAAAGCTTCTCCAGCCAATGCTTCGCCTCGCGGTCCGGGTCGCCGCGCTTGTCCTGCTTTTTCAGCTGGATCATCCTCTCCAAGTCGGCGCGCAGTTGTTCGGGGTTAGTTATTATGTCGCGGACGACCCCCCACACTTCGGATTCAACTTCCTCCGCGGCGTAGTATTTGATTTGCGGGCAGGCTTCGTTTCCGTGCTGAACCCGCTTGGGACAGCGGTAGTAGAAGTAGCGCTTGCCGTTCGGCCGGTTCGTCGTCATGGCGGTCATTCTCCGGCCGCAGGCTCCGCAGATGAACAGCCCGCCGGAGAGTGACCAAGTACGGTGTCCGGCTGATGAGGTAAGTTGGTTATCTCTTGTGGTCTCCCTTGCCGCCTCAACCCACTCGCGAGGGATACCAGAGTCGGGCACGGGGACGGCTATCCAATCCTCTTTGGGGTTCTTGACGGCAAGCTGCTTCTTGCGGTAAACGGTTCCGGCCGGCCCGCTCTCGAAAACCTGCCGGCTCCGTGTCTTCCGCCGGCCGAACCACCAGACACCGTAGCACCTGGATGAGTCTAGCCGTGAGGCAACGTCGGGAGAGACCAGTTCATGAACTTCTTCGAAGGTGTGCGGCTTGTAGGCGTCCTCCCAGATACAATCCCTGATAGCTCCGTGGGACCAGTAAGCGGCTCCATTTGGCGTGGGTACGCCTTCGCGGTCAAAAGCGAGCTTAACGGCGTTTATCGAGTAACCTTCGACTCCTACCATGTGAAAGATGCGCTTGACCTGTATCATAGCCCGCTCATCGACCATGTAGTTATCGCGGCCTTCGTTGTACTTGGAACCGTAAGTGGGCACAGGACCAGCAATTATCTTTCCCTCCCGCGCCTTCCTGAGCTTCCCCCGCCGGGTCCTCTCGGCGGTCTTGGCGCGCTCGAACTTGGCGAACTGGTCGAAGACGCCGTCCATCAGCTCGCCCTCCGGGCTGTCGTCGCCGCGATCGTTTAAGGCGCGTATCTTGGTCCCATACTCGGTAAACTCTTGCTTGAGCAGGTACAGGTAGGCAGGTTCGCGGGCGAACCGGTCGCGGTCCTGGGCCAGCACCACCGACACGCCACCACCCTCCACCAAGTCCCGCACGCGGTTCATCCCCGGTCGCTCCAGGCTTGTCCCACTCTGCCCGGGGTCAGCAACCTCCTCAAGTGCCTCGTACCCTTCACGAGATGCGTACTCTCGCAATGCTTCTAGCTGTTGGGCTAAAGAGTAGCCGCTCCTGGCCTGCTCGTCCGTGCTTACGCGGGCGCAGAGGATGGCCCTCTTGGAGCCGTGGCCGTTGGTGCTAGGCATCATCCACTCCTCTTCATCAGCTCGCGAGGTTCTACGCCGAGAGCTTTTGCAAGGCGGCGGGCCGTTCTCGGCAGGACGTTCCCCTGCCCGTGTTCTATCCGATAGATAGTGTTGTGTCCTACGCCCGCTTCGTTCGCTAGTTCCCTTAGTGACAGCGCCCGCGCTTCCCTTAATTCCTTCAGCCTCTCCACATCAATCTCCATAGCCGTAGCTTACATGCTAGCAGCATTTTAGCACAATATGGATGCAGTATGGATACCACATGGTACACTATAAGCGTTGATCAAACTACAAAATAGGGCCGCAGCCTTCAGAAGAAGTCTGATCCAAAGGCTTCTCTTACTGACCCGCAAGTGCGAAAATGACGGTCGTTGTGCATAAGAAGAGGCAGGAGTAAAAGC
>JALZEL010000404.1 GCA_030862075.1 Actinomycetota bacterium
GGCGGCTGCCGGGCGAGGCGACGCGGGTCATGGCGCCCGGCACGATCTCGACGGTCTCCGGGTCCGATACGAAGCCTTGGACGCGGTAGTCGGCGTAAGAGTCGCGCAGGGTCATCTCCCCGTTCTCGACGGAGCAGAGGACGTGGGTCGAGAAGTCAATGAGACGCTGGGCGACGTACTCTATCGGGTTCTCTTCGACCATCTTGCGAAACTTCTCGATGGCTTCTTCGGGCTCTTCCGGGGCGATGAGGACGTCCTTACCACCCCAACCGCTGCGGCTCTTCACGACCATCTCGTCGAAGTGGTCGAGGACGTAGCGGCAGTCCTCCTTGACGGCCAAGGAGTAAGTCTCGACGTTCGGGATCACGGGCTCTTCGCCTACGTAGCGCCGGATCATCTCGGGGATGAACGTGTAGACGCCCTTGTCGTCCGTTATCTCCGAGTTCTTGGGGAAGATGGCCTGCACCTTGCCTTCGAGGTGGGACTCGACGAGCCCGGGGAGGTCGTCGAAGATCCTGCCCTCCTCTATGCGCTCGTAAAACACGTCTATCCTCTGCCCCGTCGCCCTGTGAAGCAGATACCCTTCTCTGTCGAGCTCGACCTCGTGCCGCTCGGCGAGGATGGCGCCCGTCTCTTTGGCAAAGAGGTTGTGGTCGAGGTAGTATTGGTCCTCGAGACCGGTGGAGAGGATGGCGAGCGTGGGATTGGAGCGCGGGGAGGACGCCCGCAACACGTCTCCGAGCCGTCCGAGCAGGCCGTCCAAGGGGCGCACCGAAAGTGCCGCGTAGGCCTCGGGGAAGACCTCGGGCGTGAGCTTGCGCAGGCGGCTCATGGACATCGCGCCGACGGGCATCCGTACGTTGTCCTCGATGATGGAGTACTTCCAGGCCCCGTTCTCTTCGATCGCGACGAGGTCTATGCCCATCTGACGCGCAGGCACCTCCCCGAAGCGGACGGGGACGGAGGCGTCGTAGAGGGTGCTCGATTCAATGATTTCTTTGGGGACGACCTCTTCCTTGCCCGCCTCCAGACGCCTCAGGAACTCGTTGATCGCGAGAGAGCGCTGAGTGAGGCCGCGCTCGATCACTTCCCACTCTCTGGCGGAGAGCAGACGCGGGAACCAATCCGTGGGGTGGGTTTTGTACCCTTCGAGGATGCCGTAGCCGTGCTGCTCTTCGAGGAGTTTCTCGCGAGCCCGACCCGTACGTCTCTCCCACTCCTCAACGCCCATCTGCTCCAGCTCGTCCAGCACCGGCTCGTAAAGTTCGCGCGGGGTCCCGTCTCGCGCGAAGACCTCGTTCGGCCCCGTTTGTTCGAGGATCTTCCTCACGGGAGAGATGTTACCAACTTGGGACTACCCTGCACCGGGACACCGGTCGAAGAGTTTTTCGGCGAGGTCTTCGACGACACCGCGGTGCGCCAACTTCGATAGCCAGCGCTCCGGTATCTCCTCCTCGCCGTAGAACGCCCCCGCGAGCTGACCGTAGACGGCGGCCGTCGTGTCCGCGTCGTCGCCGAGGTTCACCGCCAGGAGACATCCCTCCTCGAACGAGTCGCTCTCGTCAAAGGCCCAGAGCGCCGCTTCGAGCGAGCGCACCACGTACCCCAGGCCCCGGATCTCCGGCGGCTCCTTACGCTTGAACGAGCCGCGGGCGACCTCGTCAATCTCGGCGATGAGCGGCTTCTCCTTCCAGTATCCGGTCACCGGGCAGTACCGCTCCGAGAGCAGCTCGTCTTTGCCGGCCCCGTTCACCGCTCCGACCAGCAGGGCCCCGAGATACCGGCAGCCGTCCACGGCGTGCTCGGCACCGTGAGTCGTCCGCGAGCTCTCCGCCGACCGTTCGATGGCCTCCTTTGGACGCCTGGCGAAGAACAGGGGGACCGGCGCGAGTCGCATGATCGAGCCATTGCCGGCCTTCTGCGGGTCCGTAGAGCCGCAGTACGGCTCGCGGGTCTCCTCGAACCGAAGGATAGCCTCCCTCGTCGTGTTGCCGATGCCGAAGCACTCCCCCGTGCTGCTAAAGTAGCCCTCACGGAGCCACCGCAGGTATCGCCCGAGCTGGTCAATCGGGTCAAATCCTCTCTTCTCGACGAGGCTCTCCGCCAGGCACAACGCCAGCGAGCTGTCGTCGGTCCAGTAGCCGGGCTCGAGGCGGTGAAAACCGCCCCCGATTATGTCCTCGACGGGAGCGAAAGTGCCGAGTGGCATTCCCTCCAAAGGCGCCCCGAGAGCGTCTCCGGTGGCCAGGCCCAGGAGGGCTCCCCGGTAGTGCCCGATCTTTTTCATCCGATCCTCCCGTACTCCTAACGCCTCTA
The DNA here is from genome assembly GCA_030862075.1 of Actinomycetota bacterium. GTDB lineage: Bacteria > Actinomycetota > Rubrobacteria > Rubrobacterales > Rubrobacteraceae > Rubrobacter_F. The sequence continues at coordinate 2,317 of JALZEL010000404.1, forward strand.
TTCCCGAACGGCGCGACCGAGCATACCATCGCTTATGAACTCCGGCGTCCCTACCAAACGTCTTCCACGGGGTAGAGGGCGATCCGCGGATCTGCGCTCAGGACAAGCAACTCTTCCAAGAGAGACTGGGCAACCAGGAGGTGGTCGAAGGGATCTCGGTGACGGTCGAGTAGAGCACGGACGCGCAGCGCGTGGCTCAGGTGAACGAGTAGCACCTCGAATGTGTTCCTCAAGAGCTCTGCTCCCTCATGAACCACCAGTGGTCCTCGGGCCCCTCCAATTGCAAACCTCCGAACCAAACAGAGCGTCAATGATTCGTAGGAGCCGTGGTGTTTACGAGATACGTTTTCCCGTTTCTAACCTCTCGTTGGAATTTACAGCCCTAAGTAAGCCTCAAAGCCCCTCGATGAGCGCCCCGACCCAGAATCCGGCGTCGCCAAAGACGGTCAGCATGGCGTTGTCGAGGGCGATCCTCACCGCCCAGAATGTTTGAGTTAATAATGGTGGGGCAATTATTATGCCGGAAAGGAGGAGAACTAGATGAGCATCTTCCCTACAACGATCCTATTGGCCACCGACGGCTCTCCGGATGCAGCTTTAGCTCTCGAGACCGCCGTCGATCTGGCGAATACCACCAACTCGGAGCTGCACGTCGTCACCGCTGCGCGTGGGTACCCGGCCTACGACATCCGCATCGAAGAAGTGGCCGAGCAGCTCCGCCAGGAAGCCCAAGAGGTGCTCGACGAGCAGGTTAGGCGTGTCGAAGAGGTCGGAGGAACCGTGCAGGAGGCCCATGTTAGGGTGGGGGAGCGACGATCCGACGAGATCGTCAAGGTCGCCGAGGAGATTCGGGCCGGCCTGATAGTCATGGGGAGCCGGGGGCTCGGCGGGGTGAGGCGCACCTTGATGGGGAGCGTCTCGGATGCCGTTGTCCGGCACGCCCACTGCCCGGTCCTAATAGTCCGCAGGCATGAGGACGCCGACGGAGGCTCTTAGCCCCTGCCCACAGCACCAAACAGGTGCTCTTGGTCCGAGAGAGCGGGCCAGTTTCCGAGAAACGCTGAAACTGTCCGAAAAGTGATTCGAGCAACGCTCCGACCGTGAATTTGACCGGCATATGGAGAGTGAAATGTGCTGAAGGGGTACTTTCTTGCGGCCCGTGGGTCTACGCCTCAGGCGCATCCGAGACTATGACCAAGATAGGGCGCAGCGGTCGTTTACTAATTTAATGGAACTCGTCGCGGAAGGGGAAGTAGAGGTGGTTCCTGTGCCTCCGAAGGCGGCTGATCACGCTATGACGCTGGTCACTATCGCTACCCGGGACCACAACATCGCCTTCCGGGTAGGGGATGCCATGCAGCTGCCATAAGCAGATGCATGGGCGACGAGAACCGGGTCGGTCATTGACTTAATAACTACTGACACGGATTTTGAACATTTTATCTCGCACTTTCGGCATTTTAGGAGCCACGTAAACCCTGTAAACCTAGATTATTGAAGTCCGGAAAGGATTTAAAGAATTGAGTGGGACTCTACCATTTGCTGTCATGGTCTCTCACAGTTTGTGTGATCCATATCAAACGATTAGTGTACAATTCGGCTATGGTTACGTTCCGTTACGGACGGTTTTCTTACGAGGAGGGCGCATACGTCCGCCGCAGAGACGCGATGCCCGGGGACGGTCTAGACCCGGTGGTCCGGATCATGGAGGACTTAGGGACGATCGAGGTGCCGTGCGGGAAGGTGGACTGCCAGGCTAACTGCCTGGAGTACTTGGTGCGCTCGTCGCGGGCGCAGG
>JALZEL010000047.1 GCA_030862075.1 Actinomycetota bacterium
CACGGCGAAGCAGAACCCGCCGTGTGCCCCACGGCGGCTCTCCAGGATCCCCGCCCGCCGGAGGTCGCCGAAGATCTGCTCCAGGAACCTCTCGGGGATGTGCTGCCTGCGCGCGATCTCGTACACCCCCAAAGGCGAACCGCAATCGTCGAGCGCCAGCGCCATGAGCGCTCGCACCGCGTACTTGCTTTTCTGCGTGAGCCTCAAACTGCCTACCCCAAAACAAACTCGCGCGCAGGAACCATTCCTACTACGCTTCAATTGTATCAGATAACTACGAGCGGAGGGCCGAGACCGGACCTGCGGCTAGCTCTCGTCGGCGTCGAGGTCGCGGTCCAGGTACTGGCGAATGACGCTCTCCATGCGCTCGCCGGTGACGAGGAACACGGTGCGCCCGCCTATGTCCACCCCGTGGTCGGCGATGCGCTCAAGATAGTGAACGCTGAGGGCGGCTCGGACGCGCCACTCTGGGGAGCCCAATCCCTCTTTGCCCGGGTTGACGGCCAGGTTCATGGCCTCCGAGTAGAGGAGGTCGATCTTGTCGTCGGCGGCCTCCAGGTCGCGGGCACGGTCTATGTCACGGGCCTCGAAGATGTCGAGGCTCTGCCGGAAAAGATCACGAGCCCCCCGGGCCATCTCAAAGAGGGCGGTCTCGAGGTCGGGTTCGCGCTCGGCGTCGGGGGTATCGGCGACGGTCTGGCAGATGTGCTCGCACAAGGTGCCGGCACGCACCAGGTGATTCGTCACGGCCTGCACCGTGTAGATCAGCCTGAGGTCACGGGCCACCGGGGCCTGGCGGGCCTGCAGGATCATGCACTCCTCGTCGATCTCCGCCCCCCGCTCCTTGTAACGCCGGTCCACGCCGAGCACCCGGCTGGCCGTCTCGGCGTCGTGCCTCTCCAGGACCTCGACCATCGTGTCCAGGCAGGACTCGACCTCCCGGCCCAGGACCACGACCTCCCCGGCCAACCGGTCGAGCTCTTGCTGAAAAGTCTCTCGTGGCATCCGGTGTCCTTATCCGAAGCGTCCGGTCACATAGTCTTCCGTCTCCTTGCGGTTCGGCGAGGAGAACACCTGGGAAGTCTCGTCGAACTCCCAGAGCCGGCCCGGGGCGCCCATGTGCTCGATGTAGAAAAAGCCCGTGTAGTCCGAGATGCGGGCCGCTTGCTGCATGTTGTGTGTCACGATCACCACCGTATAGCTCTTCTTGAGCTCGGCTATGGTGTCCTCGATCTTCTGGGTAGAAACCGGGTCTAGGGCCGAAGCTGGCTCGTCCATCAGGATAACCTCCGGCTCTACGGCGAGCGTCCGCGCGATGCACAAACGCTGCTGCTGGCCGCCGGAGAGCCCCAATCCGCTCGTCTTCAGCCTGTCCTTGACCTCCTCCCATAGGGCGGCCTGCCTTAAGGACCTTTCGACCAGCTCGTCCATGTCGCCCTTGTAGCCATTGATCCTGGCCCCCCAAGCGACGTTCTCGTAGATGGACTTCGAGAAGGGGTTGGGCTTCTGGAAGACCATCCCAATCCTGCGCCTGATCCGTACCGGGTCCGTGTTCCTGGCGTATATGTCCTGGCCTCCCAGCCTGACGCGCCCCTCGGCGCGGGCCTCTGGTATCACCTCGTGCATCCGGTTCAAGCAGCGGATGAAGGTGCTCTTGCCGCAGCCCGACGGCCCGATGAGGGCGGTGACCTTGTTGGCCCTTATCTCCATGCTCACGTCCGACACGGCCTTAAATGAACCGTAGAACGCCGAGAGGTCCTCTATACTCATGCCCAAAGCAGCGTCCTGCCTGGAAGGCGCTGCACCGCGCTCTACGGTCTCGGGCTTCTCCCCGGAAACACCGGACAAAGACAACCCCTCCTCGCTGTTCCCTCTAGAGTCTACCAACCTTGTGTACCGTCCTTCTCGTCTCGAAAGAATACTACCTTTGCCTCTGGTACCTGTTCCGCAGCCAAATAGCGACCGAGTTCGTCAGCAACAGCACGACCATCAGGACGACTATACCGGCTGCGGCCGCGCTCTGGAACCCCTCCTGCGGCTGCGAGACCCACGAGTAGATCTGGATGGGGAGCGCGCTGTAAGCGCTCGTAGGACCTTCGGGGGCGAAGGTTATGTAGGTAGCGGCCCCGACGACGATGAGGGGTGCCGTCTCACCGATAGCGCGCGAGAGCGCGAGGATCGTGCCGGTAAGTGCCCCGGGGAGGGCCATCGGCAAGAGGTGGCTCCGGATCACCTCCCAGCGCGTCGCCCCCAAAGCGAAGCCCCCCTCGCGCACGGAGTCGGGTATGGCGCGCAGTGCCTCCCGGGTGGCGATTATGATTACGGGCAGGATGAGCAGGCTCAGGGTCAGGGCGCCGGAGATGAGGCTCTGCCCACCGGTTATGGGTCCCAGCAGGTTGACGAAGATGCCCAGGCCCAAGAGACCGTAGATTATGGACGGAACGCCGGCCAGGTTCGAGATGTTGACCTCGACTAGCCGGGTTAACCAGGTATCCGGAGCGTACTCCTCCAGGTAGATGGCCGCCCCGATACCAAGCGGCACGGAGAAGAGCGCCGTGAGCCCCAAAAGCCACAGCGAGCCGATCAGGGCGGGGTAAATACCTGAGTTCTCGGGGGTGACCGAGGAGAAGCTAGTGATGAAGTCCCAACTCAAGCGCGGCAAGCCGTCCCGGGCGACGTCCACCAGCAAGACCGCCAACACGACCAGCCCGATCATGGTGGCGGTGAACACGAGGACCGCGAACACCCGGTCCAGCATGTGCCGCGCGGCCGTGGAGGTCTCGAAGGCCGCCCCCCCTTCCGGTCTCCCCTTGTGCTGCGCGGTATGGGTGTCGCTCTTTGTTGCCACTAGTACTTCTCCCTAAAGCGTCGCACGAACAGGTAGCTGACTATGTTCAGGATCAGGGTCAAGACAAACAGGGTCATGCCGACGGCGAAGATCGTGTTGTACGTCAACGAGCCCGTGGGCGTATCCCCGGAGGCCACCTGAACTATGAAGGCCGTCATCGTCTGCACCGGCGCCAGAGGATCGGTGGCCAACTGTGCGAGGTTCCCCGCGGCGACGGCCACGATCATGGTCTCCCCCACCGCCCTACTGACGCCGAGGATGGTAGCCGCTACGATGCCCGACAGGGCCGCCGGCACGACGATCCTGGTGGCCGTCTCGCGCCTGGTGGCCCCCAAAGCGTAAGCCCCCTCCCGCAAGCTTCTGGGCACCGCGTAGATGGCGTCCTCGCTCACGGAGGCTATGGTCGGGATGATCATCACCCCCATCACCAGCCCCGCGGAGAGGGCGTTGAAGATCGTCAGGCTCGGGAAGATGGTGCCCTGCAATAAAGGCGTGACAAAGGTCAGGGCGAAGTAACCGTACACGATCGTCGGCACCCCGGCCAGGATCTCCAGGGCAGGCTTGAGCCAGCGCCTCAAGCGCGTTGAGGCGTACTCGCTCAGGAAGATGGCCGCCAATAGGCCCACGGGCAGCGCCACCGCGATCGCGATGGCGGTGGTCAAGAGCGTGCCGCTCGCGAGCACCATGACGCCGAAGCTGGGGTTGGCGAAAGTAGCCGCCCACTTGGTCGAGGTGAGGAACTCTACGATGGAGACCTCGCTAAAGAAGTTTATCGTCTCGAAGATCAGGACGAAGACGATCCCGAAGGTCGTCAACACCGAGGCGTAGGCACACGCCGCGAGCACGACCTTTATGGCCCGCTCCCGAAAAT
>JALZEL010000064.1 GCA_030862075.1 Actinomycetota bacterium
GGAACAGGACGATCGAGCTCTTGTGAGACCTCGATCCTAACTGCCATAGATGACCCTCCTTTCTCCGTACACCTAGCCGGAGCGGTTGCGCCGACTGTAGCCCGAAGGCCGCGTAGGCGACTGGAAACAGCTGCGTACCGGTCGAGGGGTAGACCACTAGGACCGGGGCCTATCCCTAGCGGACCGGGGCTATCAGGTGTTTCCGGGAACACGCCTTGTCGGCAACTCGGTGAATAGAGGCAACGGGGCAGTCTCCTCACCCCTTGACAGCTCCGTTATTTGGAGGCATTAATCTAAGTAGGAGAAAGTAGGTAGAGGCTAAGAACTTCGCCCTTTGTTTGGTCGCCTTTGGGGCGAAGGGAGCCAGTGGCGCAACCGGCTACCTCGAAATGAAGGAGGTGGTCCACTATGTCGGAAGAGAACAAGGACCTGGCTCGGCGTTCTTGGGAGATGCTCGTGAACCAGCAGAACCCGGACGCCATCGACGAGCTGTACGCCGCCGATCTCGTCTGGCACGAACCTGATCAAGACGTCCGGGGCTCTGAGGAAGCCAAGCAGTTCCTCGGCATCTACCTATCCGCCTTCCCCGACATGCGCGTCACCGTCGAGGATGAGATAGCCGAGGGCGACAAGGTGGTAACCCGCGGGACGATAAGCGGTACCCACCAAGGAGAGATAGAGGAGTTTGGCCCCCCTACTGGCAAGCAGGTAGAGATCGCGGGCATCACCATCCACCGCTTCGAGGACGGCAAGATAGTCGAGGAGTGGGAGCGCTACGATAATCTGAGCGTGATGCAGCAACTCGGACTCGCTCCCGAACAGTAGCAGGCCGACAGAGTTAGCTACTCTTGAGGGGTCAGCCCTTAAGGGGCAAAGCCCGCTGCTCCTGAGCGTCAGAGGTGAACCGGTCCGATAACAACAATGACTTCTTGAAGCGGCCTGAAAGGAGCGTCGAGGCCGCCCTAGAGGCGAGCGAGGAGCACTTTAGGCTGCTCGTCGAGGGCGTGCAGGACTACGCCATCTTTATACTCGACGCCGAGGGGCACGTCATCACCTGGAATCTGGGGGCCCAGCGAATCAAGGGCTACGATACCGAGGAGATCCTCGGAGAGCATTTCTCGATCTTCTACACCGATGAGGACGTCGGGAGCGGACATCCCGACGAAGAGTTGCGCGTAGCAGTCGCCGACGGCCACTACGAAGAGGAAGGAATAAGGGTACGTAAGGACGGCTCCACCTTCTGGGCTAACGTCATCATCACGGCCTTGAGGGACGAGCAGGGAAACCTTCGCGGCTTCGCAAAGGTGACGCGGGACATAACCACACGCAAAGAGGCCGAGGAACGCGAGCGCATGCTGGCCCGCGAGCAAGCGGCCCGGGAGCAGGCCACGAACATCCTAGAGAGTATCAGCGATGCGTTCTTCGCCGTCGATCATGAGTGGCGCTTCACCTACGTCAACAGCAAGGCGGAGGAGTTGTGGGGCCGTTCCCGAGAAGAGTTGCTAGGTAAGAATATCTGGGAGGGGTTCCCACAGGCGGAGGGCTCCGAGTTCTACCGGCAGATAAGGCGGGCCGCGGAGGAAGGCACCGTCACCGAGTTCGAGACGGTATTCCCAGTCCTCGACACCTGGACAGCCGGGCGGGCCTACCCTTCTCAGGAAGGGCTTTCGGTGTACTTCAGAGACGTAACCGAACGCAAGCGGTCGGAGGAGGAGAGTGCGCGGCTCGCAGCCATAGTCGAGTCCTCAGACGACGCCATTATCAGCAAGACCTTAGAGGGCATTATCACCAGCTGGAACAAGGGAGCGCAGAGGATCTACGATTACTCCGCCGAGGAGGCTGTGGGGCAACCGATCTCCATGCTGGTGCCGCCCGAACGCCCCAACGAGATACCCAGAATACTCGAAAGCATCCGGCGGGGGGAGAAGGTAGACCACTTCGAGACCGTGCGCATGACCAAGGACGGCAGGAGGCTTGACATCTCGCTTACCGTCTCTCCTATCAGAAACTCGGCTGGAGACATTGTGGGCGCCTCGACGATCGCCCGCGATATCACCGAGCGCAAAAGAGTGGAGGAGGCGATACAGCAGGCTCGGGAAGCCGAACGTCAACGCATAGCCCGCGATCTGCACGACGGGGTGCTGCAGGACCTCTCCTACACCACAGCGGCCATCAGGCTCATCAAGCTTGACGCCGAAGGCACGGCCCTAGAGGGAGGGTTGCAAAAAGTGGTCGACGCCATCCGAAGCACAGACCAGGGGCTGCGAGCGGCCGTGTACCACCTGCGCCTGGCAGACGAACTGAACCAGCCGTTCCCTAGATTGCTGGAGTCTCTGGTGGAGAGAAACCGCGAGATGGCTCGTGGCCAGCAGATAGAGTTGGAGGTGAAAGAGGGTTTCCCCTCGGCGCCGCTCGGTGATGCTGGCATAGAGCTGTTGCGTATCCTGCAGGAGGCGCTG
>JALZEL010000120.1 GCA_030862075.1 Actinomycetota bacterium
ACTTCTTAGAGGATGCCCGCAAATAACGAATCAGTCAAGAGTTAGGAGGAGAGCTAGCGCCTACAGAGTGTAGGGTGCTAGACAGCCTTGATTTCCCTTTGCCTCTATTCACCGAACTGCCTAGAGAGACTGTCTGATAAAGGCGGATCGGCCGAAGCGATGACGTACGCTCCGGCACATGAGGAGATACCCCATTGATCTGTCCGATGCCGAATGGGAGCACATCGAGTCGCATCTGCCCGCCTCAAGTGAGCGAGGACGCCCCAGGATCCACGGCCCGCGCGTCATACTGGACGCCGTCTTCTACGTGCTAAAGAGTGGCTGTCCGTGGCGGCTCCTTCCCCGCGACTTCCCGCCTTGGAGGACCGTTTACCACTGGTTCAGGAGGTGGCGCATAGACGGCACCTGGGAGAAGCTCAACGCCGCTTTGCGTGAGCGCTTGCGGGTCTTCTGTGGCAGGAACACGCAAGCCAGCGCCGGGATAGTCGACTCACAATCTGCCAAGACAACCGGGGTAGGAGGGGAGCAGCGCGGCTACGACGGGGGAAAGAAGGTGCGCGGCAGGAAGCGGCATTTGCTGGTGGACACGGAAGGTTTGGTACTGAAAGCCAAGGTCCACAGCGCCAAGGTCCCCGATCAGGATGGCTTGCAGCTGTTACTGGAGTCGGCACGAACGGAACTCTCGAGCCTGAGGCACCTGTGGTTGGATGCCGGTTACGAGGGCAGGGGCAAGCGGCGGGCCGAAGAGGCTTTAGGCTTGAGCGTGGAGGTCGTGCGCCGCCCGCGCAAGCCGATACCGGAGGAGGTAGCGAAAATCTGGGCCGAGGAGTGGGCCAAGGAGGGCCAGAAGGTAGACTGGCAAAGGCTCATGCCACAGCGAGGATTTCGAGTCCTCCCGCGCCGCTGGGTAGTGGAACGCACCTTCGCTTGGTTGAGCCAGAACAGAAGGATGAGCAAGGACTACGAGAGGTTGTGCGCCACCGCAGAGGCGTTCGTCTACGCGGCGATGACTCGGCTGATGGTGAGACGGTTAGCTAGGGGCTGAGATTTATCAGGCAGTTTCTCAGTGTGCATGTTGTCCGTGAGTTCTATCTAGTACGCCACACAGCGGCACCCGTCGCAAGGATGCCGACGCTTACTTATGCGCTGTATAATGTAGCGCACGTGAACGCAAACACTGTTTTTAGGAGACGGGCATGTCGGAGGACGTAGCGATGGGTACCGGCGCCAGCCCGCCGCCCGCGCCTTTACTCCAGATGATGACGGGCTATTGGGTCTCGCAGGCCCTCTATGTCGCCGCCAAGCTGGGCATCGCCGACCTGCTCGCCGACGGGCCGGTCGACTGCGAGGATCTGGCAGCGGCGACCGACACCCATGCCCCATCGCTCCAGCGCGTGCTGCGGGCACTCGCCAGCGTCGGTGTCTTCACGGAAGTATCCCCCGGCTCCTTCGCGCTCACCCCGCTGGCAGAACTGCTCCGGACTGAGACGCCGGGCTCGATGCGCTCGCTCGCCATCATGTATGCCGAGGAGCAGTACCGCGCCTGGGGCGAGCTGCTTCACAGCGTGCGGACCGGCGAGATGGCCTTCGACCACCAGTTCGGCATGGGCTACTTCGCATACCTTGCCCAACACCCCGAGGCCGACCGCGTGTTCAACGAGGCGATGACCGGCTGGACCCATCAGCTCGTCGGTGCGGTGGTGGACACGTATGATTTCTCCCCGTTCGAGACCGTTGTGGACGTGGGGGGCGGCTACGGGGCATTACTGGCGGCCATCCTGCGGAGCAACCCCGGCACGCGGGGGATCTTGTTCGACCTGTCCCACGTGGTCGCCAGCGCCGAGGAACAGCTCGCGGCCACCGGGGTCGCGGACCGCTGCACGTTCGTCGGCGGCGATTTCTTCGTGGCGGTGCCGACTGGCGGGGACGCGTACGTGCTCTCGCAGATCCTGCACGACTGGGACGACGAGCGCTGCGTGGCGATCCTCGGGCAGTGCCGCCGGGCGATGCCCGACCACGGCAAGCTGCTGGTCGTCGAACTCGTGCTGCCACCGGGGGACGAGCCCTTCCTCGGGAAGTGGCTAGACTTGCACATGCTCGTGCTGCTCGGTGGCCGCGAACGGACGGCTGCCGAATACGACACGCTCTTCCGGGCCGCGGGATTTAAGCTGGCGCGCGTCGTCCCGACGCCGCCTGGGCCGAGCGTCGTGGAGGCCGTTCCCGTCTGACCCAGGCTGCCGACGAGGCGTCAGGCTAAGTCTCGGCTCCGTTCAACGAGCTGTCATCTTCACTTCCCGGTGGGCCGGAGTGGCGGGCGACGACGGAATTGCCGAGAGAAACTGTGCGACAAATAGCTGGAGGGGTTCTTGGTCACGCTTTTTTGGTGGCTTAGAACGGCAAAATAGAACTGCTTCACCCTGTTTTGATAGGTCGTGAGCTTCACATTGAAGCCTATTTGGATTTATCAGACAGTTTCTAGAAGGAGTGTTCCCGGAAACCCCCGATAGTCCCGGTCCGCTAGGGATAGGCCCTGGTCCTAGTGGTCTACCCCCCTCGGACCGGGGCGCAGCGGGCTCTCTTTGCATTGGATTGGTAGGATGGCTATGCTACATGGGCTGCGGGGCCGGAAGCTGCGCACCCGATTTGGGTTGTTATCCTTTCCTATCAGGCCCCGCATAAGGCCGGAGAATGCCCTTCACCTCCCCGTGAACTTTCTCCGGCCCCTTTTCGTACACTCAGGTGCGCGAGGATGGCCAGGACGGACGCGGGGCCGCGCTCCTAGTGGTCTGCCCCTACTCGACCGGGGCGCAGCTGTTTCTCTTTGCATCGGACGGGTAGGATGGCTATGTTACAGAGCTGCGGGGCCAGCTTTCACATGCATTAAGCCCTCTTTCCATCTGGTTCTCTTGAGGTGGTGCGCACATAAGTGCGCATTGAATTTATGTGCTATAGTGCTGATTATTACTTATCCACAGGCTGTGGGCAACATGTAGGGGTCAATCTCTACTAGAGGTCAATATGTAGCGGTTAGTGCACCTTGGTAGAAAGTTAGGTTGAGGTTGAGAGGTGAAGCGTGTGGGCACCTTTGCTAGGGTGCTACACGAGAATCCGGCCCGAGGCCCATAGGAGGGGGGTAGTATATGCCTCGGGCCGGGTCCTTCTTGTTTATCACACGACGCTACGCTTTGCTACTCCTTGCTACTCCTTGTATGGCACAAGGAGCGGCTACGAGGCTTATTCACCGGGTTGCCGACAAAGAGCGTTCCCGGAAACCCATATTTAGGAACGCGAATAAAACTTGGGTACCCAGGGCGCGACGGAAGCCTCAGGACCCATCACGCTGCTACACCTGACCACGATATGTAGTGGTGGTGGATAAAGATGCGAGGAGGCGCGTGCCTTCTGAAGGGGGTAGGGGGAGCGTTCCGAGAAGCAACATTTGGATACGGGGGCGGAGCCGAAAGAGAACTGCGTAGCCTTCTTGCGAGTACAACACTAGCTCTTGTTGCCGTCACTACCCTAAAAACTGCCGAACGAACTCCTCCCCTCCTCCTAGACGGCCCGCTTCTCTAGTTTGTCGAGCCCCTCCCGCATGTTGTCTAGCCTCTCCCGCATACCGGCTAGATGCTCCATCTCGGCCTCCTGGTGCTCCCAGAAGAGGCGCATGTAGGTGTCTAAATGCATCCCCTTGGGCCTCGCGGGGAACGACTCCAGCATATTGGCGCTCTCTCCCAGATGCCGCCTTATCTTCCGCGCCCGCTTCAAGGCCCGGTCCTTCTTGTCCTCGCGCTGGCTCTCGTAGCGGAGGTCGTAGCAGTACCGGCACAGGAAGTACTTCCCCGGCCCGTAGAGGACTGCCACCCTCTGGCCGCACTTAAGCCCGGGGCAGAGGAACCACGGGCGCTCTCCCCCGAAGTTGCAAGGCGTCCACTCCAAAGGCACCGGCTCCTTTACGTCCTCCCGCTCGGCGCTCACTCCACTACGATGGCGATAGGAAAGGACTACTTGGTCCCGGTAGACGAAGCCGCGAATGGAGGCCATCTCTTTACCAGCCCGCGACCACGAGGAGCGAAACAAGCCTCCGGGTTTAAGCAAACCCTTCCGGTGAAGGTCTCTGATGTCCAGGCCGTGGCACTGCTCAGTGGTGGTCTTCTTGTCAAAGCGGTACCGGTTGCCACTCCCTAAGCCGCCCACAAATGTTTTCCTCCCCATCTTTTTGCCGAAATCATAAGGCAAGTTTACAGGGTGCCGATTATCGTTAGCGCGATCCACCCATACTATGGGCTTTCGAGCCACCCTGAGTGAACAAACTTATCAGCAAAATCGCACTCCTAAGAGCGGTATGGGGCTCTGTTGGTGCGTATTTGGCTATTGAGGTTAGTGTTTCGTTAGTGTATAGTAGGGATATGAAGATGAGTTTCGACGTGGATGGACAAAGGCTCAGGGAGTTGAGAGTAGAGAAGGCGCTTTCCTTGCGGGCGCTCGAGGAGATGACCGGCGTAGCCTTCGACACCATAAACAAGCTTGAGAACGGTCACAGGCCTGCCCGGCTCGCGACCATCCGCAAGTTGGCCGACGCCCTGAGCGTGGAACCTAAAGAGCTGATGAAGGGAGAGGAGTAGACGGTGACGAAGAAGAACGGCAATGGCGAGGGCGGCATCACCCGCCACAAGAAGAGCGGGCTCTATATGGCCCGCTACACTATCGAGACACCTACCGGCAAGAAGCGCAAGACCGTATATGGCAAGACGCGAGACGAGGCCCACGGGAAGCTGATCGACGCGCTCTCGAACCGGAACCAGGGACTGATCTTTGATGCGGACAACATGAACATCGGTCAGTACCTGGGGCGGTGGCTTGCCGATTCCGTGCGCGACACTGTGCGCTCCACGACCTTCGAGCGGTACGAGCAGATGGTTCGTCTCCACATCCGTCCAGTGCTGGGCAAGACCAAGCTCAAGAGCTTAACCCCGGCCCACGTGCGCGGCCTCTACCGTGAGAGGCTCGACGCCGGGCTCTCGCGCCGCACCGTTCAGTACGTCCACGTCACGCTCCACAAGGCGCTCAAGCAGGCTGTCATGGACGGGCTCATCCCGCGCAACGCCACGGAGGCCGTGAGGCCCCCGCAGGTACGCCGCGAGGAGATGCGGCCTCTCGCCCCGGAGCAGGTGAAGGTGCTGCTCGAAGCTGCTCGCGGCGAGCGGCTCGAAGCCCTCTACGTCTTGGCCGTCACGACGGGCCTGCGGCAGGGCGAACTGTTGGGCCTGAAGTGGGAGGATGTTGACCTCGAAGATGGGACGCTCCGGGTGCGCCGAACTCTTGTGACAGCCAAAGGCGGGCCACAACTCACTACGCCCAAGACCAAGGGTAGCCGCAGGACCGTGAGGCTCACGCAGAGCACCGTAAATGCCCTCAGACGCCACCTCGAGCAGCAACTAGGGGAGATAGATAGGGCAGGCTCCCTGTGGCGAGAGAACGGTCTCATATTCTGCTCAGAGACGGGCGACCCATTGGACCGCCGCAATGTAACCGCCCACCGCTTTAAGCCGCTCCTGAAGCGAGCCGGGCTACCGCAGATACGCTTTCACGATCTACGGCACACGTGCGCTACGCTGCTTCTGGGCAGGAACGTCAACCCCAAGATCGTTTCCGAGATGCTCGGGCATGCTTCCATAGCCATCACCCTCGACACCTACTCGCACGTGCTGCCCAACATGCAGAGCGAGGCCGCCAAAGCGATGGAGGACGCCCTATCCTAGCGCGTTGGTGTAATGATTGGTGTACAAGGGCCCGGCGTGAGCGCCGGGCCCTTTTCTGCTCCTCAAACTTTTCGCCTTTTTGCAGGAATTTTGTGTTGTGCCGGAGGTGGGACTCGAACCCACACGAGGTTGCCCTCACCGGATTTTGAGTCCGGCGCGTCTACCGATTCCGCCACTCCGGCAGGCGGGGAAGAGAGCAGCGATTATAGCACGGCCCATACACCGGATCGTTCTGTCAACAGGTAAGAGCTGGCGAGGCCATAATCCTGCTTAACAACGCTTTAACTCTGGCGTTTGGCGGAAAGTCGGAAAGCCTGCGTGATGAGGCTCTAAAAAGGAGGCAAGGTGCGGAGAAGACTTCGAGTAGGGATGCTCGCGGTGCTGGCGGTAGCCGCCGCGTTCTTTATCATGGGGTGTAGCGGTGACGGCGGCGGAGGCCAGGGCGGTGGAGGCGAAGGCTCGACCGCTACCATAGTGAGCGATCTGCCGTTGCAAGGCTCCTCAAGGCCGCAGAACGAGACCCTGGTCAACGCCATAGCGCTGGCTTTAGAAGAGCGGGATTATATGGCCGGGGACGTGACGATCGAGTACACGTCTCAGGACAACGCCACGGCCCAGGCCGGGCAGTGGGCCGAGGCCCGATGCGCCGAGAACGCACAGAGCGCCGCCCAGGACGAGTCCATAATCGGTTGGATCGGGCCGTTCAACTCGGGTTGTGCGGCAGTCCAAATCCCGATCCTCAACGAGGCCGGCCTGGCGATGGTCAGCCCGGCGAACACGTACATCGGCCTGACCAAGCTCAGCGGGGAGCCCGGCGAGCCGGAGAGGTTCTACCCGACGGGCGAGCGCAACTACACCCGCGTGATCGTGACCGACGACAAGCAGGGCCGCGCGGGCGCCGTCTGGATGCGCGACTTAGGAGTCCAGAACGTGTACATTCTCGACGACCAGGAGACCTACGGCGCGGGCCTCGCTGACCAGTTCGAGGCGTCCGCTGGCGATCTCGGGATAAACGTCCTGGGGCGCCAGGGCATAGACGGTGATGCGGCCAACTACCGCGCGCTGATGACCCAGATCGCGCAGACCAACCCCGACGCCGTCTACTTCAGCGGCATCACCCAGAACAACGCCGGTCAGCTCGTCTCCGACAAGGTCGGGGCCAGGATGGCGAACGAGAGCGTGATCTTCATGGGCGCGGACGGCATAGTGGAGGATGCCTTTATCGAGGCGTCCGGGGACGCTGGCGAAGGCATCTACGCAACCTTCGGCGGCCTGCCCGTCAGCGAGCTCGGCCAGGCGGGCCAGGACTTCGTCTCGAACTACGAGGAGAGGTTCGGCGGCGGCGTCGAGGCGTACACCGTCTACGGCTACGAGGCGGCCAACGTGCTGCTAGACGCAATCGAGAGGGCCTACAACGCCAACGACGAGGTCACCCGCGAGGGTGTGGTCCGGGAGCTCTTCGCGAGCAGCAACTACAGTGGCGTCTTGGGTACCTGGAGCTTCGACCAGGACGGCGACACTACCCTTACCGAGCTCTCCGGGCAGCGGTTGCAGGGCGGTGAGTTCGGCTTCGACAGGGTCATAGACGTCGAAGAAGCGAATTCGGGGTCTCAGTTCGCGGGCTCTCCGGTATAATCATAGGGAATGCGTGTCTACCTCATCGACGGTTACTCCCTGCTCTACCGAGCGTTCTACGCATTGCCGCAGAGCATAGTGACGACGAGCGGTTTGCCGACCAACGCCCTCTACGGCTTCACGAGCATGGTCTTGAAACTGCTCGGTTCGGAGGAGGAGGAGGTCGGGATCGGGGTCGTGTGGGACAGTGGGAAGCCGGCTTTCCGGATGGAGATCTTCCCGGAGTACAAGGCCCAAAGGACGTCGATGCCAGAGGAGCTAAAAGCTCAGCTCCACCACCTGGACGAGATCCTCGAGGCCATGAACATCCCGGCCATCCGGGCCGAGGGCTTCGAGGCCGACGACGTTCTGGCCACCCTCTCTAAGCGTCTCCCGGAGGACGTGGAGCTCATGATAGTAACCGGCGACCAGGACGCGATGCAGCTCGTGGACGGCAGCGTGAAGGTCTTGAGAACGACGCGCGGCGTCTCGGAGACGAAGGCGTACGGGCGCGACGAGGTGATCGAGGAGTACGGTGTGACGCCGGAGCAGATCCCCGACTACAAGGCTTTGGTCGGGGACTCTTCGGACAACATCCCCGGTGTCCGGGGCATCGGACCCAAGGGCGCCGCGAGCCTGCTCGCGAAGTTCGGGACCGTCGAGAACCTGTACGAAAACCTGAAAAAGGTCGAGGCGAAGGGCACGCGGAAGAAGCTCGAGGAGGGACGGCAGAATGCCTTACTCTCGCTGGAGCTCGCCCGTATGCGCTTCGACGCGCCGGTAGAATTCGACGCAGAAGCCCTGAAGTTCGAGGGGGTCGCCCCGGAGAGCCGTGAGATTCTCCGGCGCTACGAGTTCCGGTCCTTGGAGCCCCGCTTCGCCGAACTGCCGGTGGTCGGCAGCGAGGAAATACCGCTCCCGGAGAGGCTGGAAGTGCGTGTCTCGGAGGAGCCCGTCGAGCTCTCCTTCGAGCCGGTCGCCGCGGCCCCGGTCGGGGACGGCGAACGCTGGTGCGTAGCCGGCACCGAGGACGAGGTGCAGCTCGTGGAGGGAGTTCCCGAGAGCCCCCTGCAGGTTCATGACGCCAAGAAGCTCGGGGTGAGGGGCGCGCACTTCGACACATATCTCGCGGCGTACCTGTCGAAGCCCGGCGCGGGGAGCTACGAACTCGAGGCTCTGGCGGCGGAACGGGGGATGGC
>JALZEL010000121.1 GCA_030862075.1 Actinomycetota bacterium
GCCTCCATCGCCCGCATGCGCGCCGGGAGACGGCTCATGACCCCGGCCTTCCTGAGCTTCTTGTCGAGGCCGAGACGCTGGTAGAGGCGCAAGGGACCCGCCGCCAACCGGAGCCGGCTGCGGTAGGGGAAGAACTTGAAGATCATCTCCCGGAAAGCCTTGTCGTCGGGCCTGCGCTCGTAGCGGCGCTCGACCTGGGCGCGAGTGGCCTCTATGAGCTTGTCGTACTGCACGCCTGAGGGGCAGGAGGTTACGCAAGCCATGCACCCCAGGCACAGGTCGAAGTGCCTGACCATCGTGTCGTTCATCGACTCTTCGTTGAGGCCCTTGTTCATGAGGTAGATGCGCCCGCGCGGGGAGTCCATCTCCTCGCCGAACAGGACGTACGTCGGGCAGGTCGGCAGGCAGAAGCCACAGTGGACGCACTCGTCGATGAGGTCCTTCTCCGGTGGATAATGGCTGTCGAAGGCCGGGAAGGTGTAGCTCCCGCTCTCGGGCCGGTCGTGGCCTATCGTGTGCTGGAGCGAGTCCGTGGTCGCCGCGAAGGTGCTCTGGCCAACGTCCTGTGGGTTGCCAGCGCCGATGGCTCCGGCCATCGCCTGCTCGCGCGTGGTCCCCGACTGGTCGTCGCGCCTCTCGACGGCGTTGGTCGCGTCGTAGCGGTTGCCCGACTGCCGGGGGTCCGGCCTGTCCTGCTGTGTCACTAGATACCTCCTAGAAAGCGGCCCGGGTTAAGGACGCCCCGGGGATCGAACTTCTCCTTCACCCGGCGCGTCAGGCCGAGGTAGTCCCCGGTAGGCCCCCACGCGTCGAGCCTCTGCTTTATCGAGAGCGGCGCCTCGCGCACGACCACGCTTCCGCCCCTCCTGACCCAGATCTCCCTCAGCTCCTCGACGACTTGGACCTTTGCCTCCTCGTCCCCGCCGGAGAGGGCTACGTACGTAACGCCGACCCCGGCGTGGCCCGTGATGCGCGGCGTAACGCCCCTGCGCTCGGTGGCGCCCAAAACCGAGTCCAGCACGCCCGCGAGCTCCGCCGGGGGGGTGGAGATCTTTACAGCCACCTCGTCTCCGGCGCCCGGCGGATCCGGGAAACCCAAAGTATCCGCCTCCTCGTCCGAAAGCGCTCGGACTTCGCCGAAGTCCCTCAAGAGGTAGGAAGTCGTGTCCGCCTGCGCCTCGACGCTCGGCGGTATTCCCTCGATGAGGACCGAAAGGAGCCTGGCGTCGTCGCTCCAGTGCAGCTCCACAGCGCTCGGGACGAGCTGGGCGTGCGCTATCGCTTGCGCCGCATTCTGGGCCGCCATGGTGTCAGAGAGCTCGACGGCCACCGTCCGCGCCGCCTCTTGTCTGGGGTGCAGCCGGAAGTTGCAGCTCGCGATGATGCCTAAGGTCCCCAAGGAACCCGTAAAGAGCTTGGAGAGGTCGTAGCCGGCGACGTTCTTGACGACCTTGCCGCCGGCCTTCGCCACCGTCCCGTCCGAGAGAACGACGGTTATGCCGATGATCAAGTCCCGTATAGTCCCGTAGCGGTGACGGCGCGGCCCCGAGGAGTTCGCGGCGACCACGCCCCCAACTGTCGCCCCCTTCTCCGGCGGGTCTATGCCGAGCATCTGCTCCGCGTCCGCGAGCCGATCCTGAAGGTCTTCGAGTCTCATCCCGGCCTCTACCCGGACCACCTGGTCCCCGGGGACGTGCTCTACGAGCCCGTTCATCCGCACCGTGCTCACGACGAGGTCCAACTCGCGCGACGGGTTCCCCAACGACATCTTCGTCCCACCGCCCCGAGGCGCCGCCGTGAGGCCCCTTTCGCTCGCGAGCTTCATCAGCTCGCTGGTCTCCTCGACCGTGCCCGGCTCGGCCACGAACTGGGGAGCGACGCCGTCAACGGCGTCTTCGGCGGTGGCTTCGCGGGCATGCTCCTCGCCGACTATCTTTTGCAGGTCTTCCAGGGAGACGTTCTTCGTGCGCGTGTCCATGAGGTCTCCTTAGAAGAGCTCGGCGAGGCCAGCCTTCTGGACCGGGTGCATCTTAAAGGGTCCGGGGCGTTCGCCGCAGAGCCGCGGGGTCGGGAAGACCTTGCCGGGGTTGCAAAGACCGTGCGGGTCGAAGGCGCACCGGAGGCGCTGCATGGTGTTCATGTCATCGTCGGTGAACATCTTGGGCATGTACTTCTTCTTATCCACCCCGATGCCGTGCTCGCCGGTGAGGGAGCCGCCGTGGTCCAGGCACGCGTAGACTATCTCGCCAGCGAGCTTCTCGGCCCTCTCGGCCTCGCCCTCCTTATCGTTGTCGTAGAGGACCAGCGGGTGGAGGTTGCCGTCGCCGGCGTGGAAGACGTTGGCGACGCGCATCCCGTACTCCTCGCCGAGCTCGGTGATCCTCTTCAGGACCGTCCCGAGCTCCGTGCGCGGGACGACCGAGTCCTGGACGTAGTAGTCGTTGGCGATGCGGCCCATCGCCGCGAACGCCGCCTTGCGGCCCTTCCAGAAGAGCGCCCGCTCGGCGTCGTCCTCGGCTATGCGGATCTCCGAGGCGTTGCTCTCCTCGCAGACCTTTATCACCTGATCAAATTGGTTCGCAACCTCGGCCTCTGGACCGTCGAGCTCGACGACCAGGATCGCGCCGGCTTCGGGGAAGCCTGGGTGCACTGCCGTCTCGACCGCCTCGATACACAAAGCGTCCATCATCTCGATCGCGGCGGGCACGATGCCACCCCCGATGATCCCCGAGACGGCGTCCCCGGCCTCCTCGGTATCCTCGAACGCCGCGAGCAGGGTCCTGACGGCCTCCGGCTTGCGCAAGAGCTTTAAGGTTATCTTCGTCGCTATGCCTAGGGTGCCTTCCGAGCCTACGAGCGCCCCCAAGAGCTCGTAGCCCGGGGCGTCCTGGGCCTTGCCGCCGCCGATGTGGACCACCGAGCCGTCGGCGAGGACGACCTCGGCGCCCATCACGTGGTTGGTGGTGAAGCCGTACTTCAGGCAGTGGACGCCGCCGGAGTTCTCGGCGAGGTTGCCACCGATGGAGGAGACGACCTGGCTCGCCGGGTCGGGGGCGTAGTAGTAGCCTTGATCCGCGACCTCCTGGGAGACCCAGACGTTCACGACGCCCGGCTCGACCACTATGCGCTGGTTCGGGATGTCCACCTCCAGGATCTTGCGCATCCTCGAGAGCACGATCAAGACGCCCGACTCCACCGGCAGCGCCCCTCCCGAAAGCCCGGTCCCTGATCCCCTCGCCACGAACGGGATCCCCTCCTCGTAGCAGGTCCTCACGACCCGCTGTACCTGCTCGGCGGTCTCCGGTAGGACGACGAGGTCCGGGATGACCCGGTAGTTCATCAGGCCGTCGCACTCGTAAGAGCGGAGCTGCTCGCGCTCGGAGACCACCCCCTCCTCCCCGAGTATGGCCTGCATGGTCCGTACTAGCTGTTCGCGCTCCATAAACTCCTCCGTCGCGGGGAGGACTAGCCCCCGTTCCCTATCTCGTGCTGCGCCTCGTCCTCGATGAGGGTGAGTATCGCCGAGTGGTCCCTGTCGCCCCGCCCCTTTGTCTTCAATGATTCCAACATCTGATCTACAATAGCCGTGACCGGCAAGGACACTCCGTACTCTCGCCCCGCGGCTAGCGCTATCCCCAGATCCTTGTGGTGCAATTCTACTCTAAAGCCCGGTTCGAAGGCGTGCGCGAGGAACTTCTCCTTTTTGGCCTCCATGACGTTGCTGCCCGCCAGCCCTCCAGAGATCGCCTCCAGGATCTTCTCGGGCGCGACCCCGGCCTTGCAGGCGAGGACGAGGGCCTCCGAGATCCCCTCCAGCGTCACGGCCACGACGATCTGGTTGGCCGCTTTGGCCGTCTGGCCGGCCCCCGTAGGGCCGACGTGCGTGATGGCGTCGCCCATGACCTCTAACAGAGGCTTCGCCCGCTCGAAGTCCTCCTCGCTGCCGCCCACCATTATGGCCAGGGTTCCCTGCTGCGCCCCCGGCTCCCCGCCCGAGACCGGCGCATCGAGCATCGAAGCCTCGCGCTCCTCTATCTTCTCCGCGAGCTCTCGAGTGACCACGGGCGAGATGGTGCTCATATCCACGATCAGGGCCCCTTCCTTGAGTCCCTCCAGCACCCCATCTTCACCCTCGACGACCTCCTCAACCTGGGGCGAGTCCGGCAGCATGAGGACGATCAAGTCGCACGACTCGGCGACCTCTTTGGGACTCGCCGCAACGGTCGCCCCATCGCCGGCGATTTCCTCGGCCTTCTCTATGGTGCGGTTGTAGAGCACCAGCTCGTAGCTGGCCTCCATGAGGTTCTGGGCCATCGGCTTACCCATGATCCCCAACCCTATGAACCCTACCTTCTCGGCCATCTTCGTCTCCTCTCAAAGCCTCAAGTCCGAAACCTTAACTTCCTTGCCGCGCAGCTCTCTGGGCAGCCAGTCCAAGCTCTCCTCGGTCTCCCCCGTCGTGGGTCCGTACTCGAGGCCCACGTAGCCGTTGTAGCCCAACTCCTCCAGAACACCGAAGACGTAGGGGTAGTGGATCTCGCCCGTCCCCGGCTCCCCACGATCCGGCGAGTCGGCGATCTGGATATGCCCCACCATGTCGAAGTGCTCCCTGAAGTTGGCGGCCAGATTCCCCTCCATCCGCTGCATCTGGAAGAAGTCGTGCTGGATCCTCACGTTCTCGCGGTCCACGCTCCTCACGAATTCGCCCACCTGCTCCGTCGTATTCAGCAGATACGGCCCGTTGTCGAACGTGCTCAGCGCCTCCACCATGACCTCGACGCCGGATTCCCTAGCCTCGTCGGCGGCGAACCTGACGTTCTTCCTGGCGAGCTCGAGCTGCTCTTCCCTCCCCATGCCGTCTATCTCGAGCCCGACGAGGATGTTCATCCTCCGACAGTCAAGAGACCGCGCTAGCTCCAGCGCCACGGGCACGTTGTCCTGGAACTGCCCCTCCCGCTCCGGGTCGCTGACCAGCCCCCGGTCTCCGGCCCCCAACATGTCCCCGGCGTCGAAGTTGAAGAGTGCGACCTCGACTCCCGCGTCTTTGATCGCTTCCTCGACCTCCCCCGGGTCCTCCCCCGCGGCCCCTGGCCACCAGAACTCGACCGCCGAGAAGCCCGCCTCGGCCGCTCGGCCGAAACGCTCCAGAAACGGAACCTCACCGAACAACATGAAAACGTTCGCGCAGAACCTCATCTCCCTCCCATCCCAGAACTCGCCCAACAAATCCGTAATCCTATGCACTCACTAGCACAGCCGTAAGCCCCGGTAAAGGATCTATGCCGTATCATGGAAAGTGAGACGATCGGGGCTCTCAGAACGAGCCGAAAGCTTCGGAGCCGGCCTTTCGGGCCTCGTCGGCCAGCGCACCCGACGTTCCGCAGCGCCAACGCGAGCTGCTCCTCGCGGTCCACACCCGCCAAGGCGCGGCCCACGAGGACTTTCATACTTCGGTAGCCTATGGAACGCGCCAACTCCAGCGCTACCGGCACGTTCTCCCGGAACCGCCCTCGCGCTCCGGGTCGCCTGTCAGTCCCCTGTCACCCGCCGCCACATCCTCGGCGTCGAAGTTTATGAGCGCAACCCAGAGGTTTGCGTCTTTGGCCGTCTTCTGGATTGCGCCGGAGTACTCGCTGGAGGGCTACCAGAACTCGACTACGGAGAAGCACGTCTCGGCAGCCTGACCGAACCACTCCAGAAACAGCGCCTCCCCGATAAGCACTGAAACGTTTGCGCTGAACTCCATCCCTTCTTGCTAGGTACGCCACTCGTAGCCACCTCACTAGCCAGCACAATCACCGGGCCGTCAAGCGGCTTTTCGTATCATGAAACGGAGGAGTTGCATGCTGCAAATATCTACTGTTAAAGTGCTGCCAACTGTCGGGTGAGGGGTGTGTAAGTCAGGGCGCTTCACGGGGAGGTCTTGATGCCTACATTCGAGCAGGTTTATACGCCGGTCGCGGACAGCTTGTTGCTTTCGACGCTGGTGGCCGCTATTCCCATAGTGGTGCTCTTCGTGCTGCTGGCGGGCTTTCGGGTGGCGGCGCATTGGTCGTCCCT
>JALZEL010000349.1 GCA_030862075.1 Actinomycetota bacterium
AGACGGCGCTCGACTCTTTGTGCGAGAAGGCCGAGATGGCGGTCCGGGAGGGCTCGACGGTCCTTATCTTGAGCGATAGGGGCATAACGGCGGAGCAAGCACCCATACCGAGCCTCCTGGCTACCGCTGCCGTCCACCACCACCTGGTGCGCGAGGGCACCCGCACGCGGACAACCTTGATCGTCGAGACGGCCGAGGCCCGGGAGGGACACCACTTCGCGCTCCTGATCGGGTACGGGGCCGCCGCGGTCAACCCCTACCTCGCCTTCGAGACCATCGAGAGCTTGGCCGAGAACGGGTTGCTCGACGCGGACATCTCGCCGGAGGAGGCGAGGAACAACTTCGTCAAGGCCAACGAGAAGGCCCTCTTGAAGATTATCTCCAAGATGGGCATCTCGACGCTGTTCTCGTACTGTGGGGCCCAGATCTTCGAGATCGTGGGCCTCGACAAGGAACTCGTGGATAAGCACTTCACCCGCACGGCTTCGCGCGTCGGGGGCATCGGCTTGAGCGGGATCGAGCGCGAGACCCTTGAGCGCCACCGGCGGGCCTTCGGCGGCATCGAGGACGGCCCAGAGGAGCTCGAGGTCGGGGGCGAGTACCAGCTCCGGGTGCAGGGCGCGCCCCACATGTGGAACCAGCATAGCATCCCGCCTTTGCAGCGAGCCGTCGAGACGGGCGACTTCGAGACCTACAAGCAGTACTCGGACTACTTCAACCAGCGGAGCGAACACCTCTTCACCCTGCGCGGTCTCTTCGAGTTCGAGAAGGCCCCTATCCCCATAGAAGAGGTGGAGTCTGCCAAGGAGATCGTCAAGCGCTTCAACACGGGGGGAATATCGTACGGCGCCATCTCCAAGGAGACGCACGAAACTTTGGCGATAGCCATGAACCGAATCGGCGGCATGTCGAACACCGGCGAGGGCGGGGAGGACCGCGACCGCTACAACCCCGACCCGAACGGCGATGTAAGGCGCAGCTCCATAAAGCAGGTCGCGAGCGGGCGCTTCGGGGTGACCACGGAGTACCTGGTCAACTCCGACCAGCTACAGATAAAGATGGCCCAGGGCTCAAAGCCCGGCGAGGGCGGGCAGATCCCGGGCCACAAGGTCTCCGAGGACATAGCGCGGGTCCGGCACTCGACGCCGGGGGTCGGCCTGATCTCGCCGCCGCCGCACCACGACATCTACTCGATAGAGGACCTCGCGCAGCTCATCCACGACCTCAAGAACGCCAACCCCTACGCGAACGTGAGCGTGAAGCTCGTGGCGGCGCACGGGGTCGGGACCGTCGCCGCGGGCGTGGCCAAGGCGAAGGCCGACCACATAACCATCTCCGGGCACGACGGCGGCACCGGGGCCTCGCCCTTGTCCTCCATAAAGCACGCGGGGTTGCCGTGGGAGCTCGGAATCGCCGAGAGCCAGCAGGTCCTCGTCGAGAACGACCTGCGCGGGCGCATAATTTTACAGACCGACGGCCAGCTCAAGACTGGGCGCGACGTGGTCGTGGCGGCGCTCCTGGGAGCGGAGGACTTCGCCTTCTCGACCGCTCCGCTGGTCGCCACGGGCTGCATCATGATGCGGGTCTGCCACCTGAACACCTGCCCGGTCGGGATCGCAACGCAAGACCCGGTCTTGAGGGCGAAGTTCACCGGAACGCCGGAGCACGTGATCAATTACTTCTTCTTCGTTGCTGAGGAGATCCGACAGTACATGGCAGAGATGGGCTTCAGGACCTTCGACGAGATGGTCGGCCGCTCGGACAGGCTGAGGGCCCGGAAGGCTATCGAGCACTGGAAGGCGAAGGGGGTGGACCTCTCGGCCATCCTGTACCGGCCGGAGCAGGCCGAGAGATTGGCCATCCGCCAGGTCGAGGAGCAGTACCACCACCTCGATGAGGCGATCGACAACGAGTTGATCGAACGCTGCAAGCGCGCCCTCGAGAACAAGGAGACGGTCCGTTTCTCCAGGGAGATCTTGAACACGAACCGCACGGTCGGCGGGATGCTCTCAGGGGAGGTAGCGCGCCGCTACGGCCAGGAGGGCCTCCCGGACGGCACGATCCGGGTAGACTTCAAAGGTGTGGCCGGCCAGTCTTTCGGCGCCTGGCTCACCAAGGGGACCACGTTCGATCTTCAGGGTACGACGAACGACTACGTCGGCAAGGGCCTCTCCGGTGGACGGTTGGCCATCTACCCAGCTCCAGACGCAGCCTACGAGCCCGAAAGAAGCATCGTGGTCGGCAACGTGGCCCTCTACGGCGCGACCAGCGGCGAGGCGTACTTCCGGGGCTTCGCGGGCGAACGCTTCGCGGTCCGAAACTCGGGCGCCGAGACGGTGGTCGAGGGCGTCGGGGAGCACGCCTGCGAGTATATGACCGGGGGCGTGGTGGTCGTCCTGGGTCCCACCGGACGTAACTTCGCCGCCGGGATGAGCGGCGGCATCGCCTTCGTCCTGGACGAGGAGGGCAACTTCGAGAAGCTCTACAACCCGGAGATGGTGGGCCTCGAAGCCGTCGAGTCCGAAGAGAACGTCTCGCACCTCAGGAGGCTCATCGAGCAGCACCTCCACTGGACGGGGAGCACCGCTGCGAAGAGGGTCCTGGAGAACTGGGAGGAGATGCTGTCCAGGTTCGTCAAGGTGATGCCCAAGGACCTCAAGCGCGTCCTCGAGGAGCGTCAGGAGGCGGAGCTGGAGGTGGTCAAGTAGTGGGAGACCCCAAGGGGTTCCTGAAGATCGGGCGTAAGCCCACCCCGAAGCGCGACAAGGTCGAGCGGGTGCAGGACTACCGCTACATCTACGAGCCGATGCCGGAGGACGAGCTTAAGGATCAGGCCGCGCGTTGCATGGACTGCGGGGTGCCTTTCTGCAACGTCGGCTGTCCTTTGGGGAACCTCATCCCGGACTGGAACGACCTGGTCTACAGGGATCACTGGCGGGAGGCGATAGATCGGCTGCACGCGA
>JALZEL010000165.1 GCA_030862075.1 Actinomycetota bacterium
AACGGCGAGGCGGAGCACGCGTTGTGTATCTCTGGAGGCCTCCACCACGCCCTGCGCTACAAGGCCAGCGGCTTCTGCGTCTACAACGACATAGCGGTCGCCATCGCGCGCCTGAAGGAGGAACATCCCGGCCTCAAGGTGGCCTACGTGGACACCGACGTCCACCACGGCGACGGGCTGCAATGGTTGTTCTACGAAGACCCGGAGGTTTTGACAATCTCGATGCACGAGTCGGGACGTTACCTCTTCCCCGGGTCCGGCGGCGTGAAGGAGCGGGGCCGGAGGGACGGCCGCGGGTACTCGGTCAACGTGCCGCTTGAACCGTTCACTCAGGACGATTCCTTCGTCGAGTGCTTCGAGGCCGTCGTGCCGGAGGTTTTGAACTCCTTCGGGCCGGACCTGATCCTCTCCCAGAACGGCTGCGACGCCCACGAGCTCGACCCCCTGGCGCACCTCAAGCTGACGACCCGCGTCTACGAGCACGTGCCCCAAAGGGTCCACGACCTCGCCCACGAGCTCTGCGGCGGTCGCTGGGTGCCCGTCGGCGGCGGCGGATACGACTGGTGGCGGGTCGTCCCGCGGGCGTGGACTGCTCTCTGGGCCGCCGTCTCCCATCAGGAGGTGCCGGAGGAGATGCCCGAGGACTGGCTCGAAAAGTGGCGCGAAAGAAGCCCCGTCAGGCTGCCGCGCCTCACGCGCGACGAAGCCCAAGACTACCCGGCCATCGAACGCGCCGACGAGATAGCGGAGAAGAACCACCGGACAGTCGAAGAGGTGCTGGAGGCGGTGCTGCCCCTCATCCAATGAGCGGAACGTTCTCCCGTACCAATTCGCCCGCCGGGGGCGTCAGGGACTGTCGGGCAACTTCGGTCCGAAAGCTGCGGACGGTTGGCCGCTTGTGTTAGCCTTCCGAGAGATGCTGGCGTAAAGATCGGAGTTGAGAGTGGTTTTTGTGGTTCAGGGCGCGTTCGGTTCGGGGGTTATTGTCTCGTCAACCGAGACTGCCCCCAAAGAGAAGACGCGTCACCGCATGACCACAGAGCCACCCTACAAAGTCATCCTGCATAACGACGACTACACCCCGATGGAACACGTCGTGGCGGTACTCCGCAAGGTGATACCGCGAATGGGTTTAAAGCGGGCGGTCTCCATCATGCTCGAAGCCCACACCAAGGGCAAAGCGGTCGTGACGAAGTGCCACAAAGAGCTCGCAGAGCTCTACCAGGAGGGCCTCAAAGCCGAGGGGCTCATCGCCACCATAGAGCCGGATTAGCCCCCGATCTGGCTCATCGTGCGGTTGCGCGATTCTTCGGGCAAGGTGAGGCCAGCAGGCGGCTTTATGCGTGCGGTGTGCCAGAGGACCTCGTGGATGGCGGGTATGGGGTCGGGCGAGCGGATCGCGTCCTTTACGGGCACGTCGAGGTCGGTGAGCAAGCACGGGTGGATCTTGCCGTCCGCCGTGAGCCTCAAGCGGCTGCACCTGGCGCAGAAGGGCTCCGAGACGGGCGTGATGACGCCGAAGGTGCCCGGCGCACCCTCGAATTTGAACTCGTCCGCGGGTGCCGCCGGGTCTTCGGGCTCTATCTCCGTGAGCTCTCCGAGCTCCTCTTGGGCCCGCTCGAGTATTTCCTTGCCCGAGATGAACAAGGACTTAAAGCGGGAGCCGTCGGTGTCGCCGTTGAGGGGCATGAGCTCGATGAAGCGGACGTGCATCGGGTACTTGAACGTGAGCTTCGCCATCTCCGCGATCTCGTCGTCGTTCACCCCGCGCATGGCGACCGCGTTGACTTTGACGGGCGAGAGGGGCGTTTCCAAAGCCGCCATGATGGCATCCCACACCTTCTGGAAGTGGTTGCGGCGCGTTATGAACGTAAATTTCTCGGGCTGGAGCGTGTCGAGGGAGATGTTGATCCGGTCTAGCCCGGCTTCGACGAGCCCTTCTAAGTTCTCCTTCAGGAGGAACCCGTTTGTCGTCATGGTGACGTCGTGGATGCCCAAAGCTTTGAGCTGCTCGACGAACCAGACTATGTTCCGGCGCACCAAAGGCTCGCCGCCGGTGACGCGAACCTTGGTGACGCCGAGCTCAAGGCAGGCTTCGGCGAAGGTGAGCATCTCCTCCAGCGTGAGGATGTGGCTCTTGTCTTGGAACTCGATGTCCTCGGGCATGCAGTACTGGCAGCGGAAGTTGCACCTGTCCGTCACCGAGATGCGGAGATAATCCATTCTGCGATCGAAGCTGTCGGTTAGCTGAACCATACCTGCCTTCGTACGTTCTCCGGAAACCCTATTGTAACCCGTAGGCCGGGCGACAACCGGCCCCAGAGCACCTCCTGTACTATACTTTTTGTCGGATCTACCCTGACCCCTCTCCTGTCTCGATTTCCTCGACCAAGGTCAGATGGCCCGCGATAACATGAGTGCTGAGCAACGGGCCGCTGACGCCCGCATCTACGGGATCGACCGCTACGCGGTCGAGGGTACTGGTCCGGCTGTCGTCTCGATCAACGGCGTTATGGCCTCCTCGTGGTAACCGAGTTGATGGGTCTCGTGACCGGTATTCGGGAGCCTGCCGCTTATCTCATCTACCGCGGTGACCTAACGCGGCTAACGAAGTCGCTCGACCAATCCCGAGAAGGCTGCTGGTTCTGCACGCAGCTCTGGGAATCCGGCTAGAGGGTCTGTGAGTGCACGTCATGGCCCATCCCGACGAGCGCCCGGCAGAGGTTTTGGACGTAGACGTTGCTCCCCGTGCCGGAGAGCATCTAGCCGTGGGTGATGAGGACGTTCAAGGTGGACAGAGCTTAGCAGAGGCAGTCGCCGGGGCTCGGACGTGTCAAGGCGATAGTTAGACTGTAATATTCTCGAGGTTGATCCGCTATAGACGCAAGGAGGACACCCGTGGCGCGTACGAAGACCTCATCAGTCCCAGAGGTCGGGGCCGAGGCCCCGGAGTTTCACCTGCCTTCAGCCCAGGGGGGACAGTTCAAGTTGAGCATGAGGACTGTGAGCGGTACTCAGCTTTTTTCTGGGCTCGTGGTGGTGGTCTTCTACAGCGGCGGCTGGTCCGAGGAGGACGTCGCGTACTTCAAGGACTTGGCAGCGAAGGAGGACGAGATCAACCTCACCGGTGCCACCATCGTCGGCATCGGGGTGGGAGGGCCCGCGCCGGCGCGCGACTTCGTCCGCGAAACCGGCATAAAATCCTACGTCCTCTACGACTACGCGGGCGTTGCCAC
>JALZEL010000173.1 GCA_030862075.1 Actinomycetota bacterium
GCCCTCCAGCCCCAAGCGCGAGTCCGGCGGCACCGCCACGGTGTACCAGAGGTTAAACTCGTTGTTGCGCTCGTAGTTGTGGGAGACGCCGGGGTGGGAGTTTATGGCCTTGGCAGCGGCGTTGAGCCTGGTCGGCGGTATCTTGGCGGCGACTAGGCTCGACTGGTAACCCAAAACGCGGGTATCGAAGATCGCGCTGATCTGGCGTATCACCCGGCCCCTTTTAAGCGCCTCTATGCGCCGGATCACCTCGTCCCCAGCGACACCCAAAGTGAGCCCCAAGGCCTCGAACGGCTCCCGCTCCAGCGGAAACTCCCGCTGGATAAGGGTGAGCAAGTCCTTGTCTACGGTGTCCATCATCCGGGTGCTAGAAGCTGTGCTGACCAAGGTTCACGAGCCCTTCTCGACGCTTTACCACTGCTTTTTGCAGCATGATAACAGGGGAAACAAGAATCGGTTAGTAATATTCTTACGCCCGGCGAACGCAGAGCGGGCAAAGGCACCGCTCTTATGGCAGCTCGAATGCTTCGAGAACGTCGCTCTGCCGGCTGCCGCCCGTCACGGGGGCGCCGGCGGGGACGTAGACGATACCCTCGACCGTGGCCGCGCCGAACCCGTGGCGCGGGGTAGGCAGGGGCGCCAGGGTCGTCCAGGCGTCGGTCGCCGGATCGTACGCCTCGTTCTCCTCGAAGGTACCCGCGCCCTCCTCGCCGCCGAAGACCAGCACGCGCCCACTCAGCGCCGCGCCCGCGGTGCCGCTACGCGGGGTGGGCAAGGGCGCGGCCTCCTCCCACGAGTCGGTGGCCAGATCGTAGACCTCGTGGACCCCTGTGTTGTTCTCGAAGTTCTCGAAGCGGCCGCCGGGCACGTGAATTCTGCCGTCCAAAGCCACGGCGGGCATGTGCTCGCGGGCGGTGGGCAAGGGAGCTAGCTCGTCCCAGGTGCCGGTCGCCGGATCGTAGGCCTCGTGGGTGGTTACGTCTTGGGTACCGCGGCCGCCGATGGCGTGGATCCTGCCGTCGAGCTGGGCGACGGCCACCGAGCCGCGCGGGCCCCTGGGCAGGGGCGTGAGCTCCTCCCAAGTATCTGCGGCTACGTCGTAGGCGTAGACGTCCGCTACGGCTCCCCGGTTCCCGCTCGTAAATCCGCCGATCGCGTAGATCTTGCCGTCGTAGCCGGCGGCGCTCACGTGATCGAGGCCGCGCGGCATGGGAGCGAGCTCTTCCCAAGCGTCGGTTGAGGGGTCGTAGACCTGGTTGAGGGTTGAGGATGTCGTCTCCCCAGTGTAGCCGCCTAGCACGTAGACCTTGCCGTCGAGCTCGGCTACCGCCACCTCGCTCTGCGGCGTCGGTAGGGGCGCCTTCGTCTGCCAGCTACCCTGGCCGCTGGCATCGGGCTCGCTGCCCTCATCTCCTTGGCCGGTCGTGTCCGCTCCTCCGAAGGCCGCGAGCAATGGGAAGAGCAGGGCCAGACAAAAGTCGCGCAGGGAGACCCTAAGAAGGTTCAGGGCTTACCCCCGCTCCTCTAGGGCCTTCTGGTACTCGGAGTAGACTTCCTGAATGTCTTTCCATACGGCGCGCTTCGCGCGGTCGAGGTCCTCGCCGCGTTGTCTCAGTACGTAGGCCGGGTGGAAGGTAGCCATCGCCTTTATGCCGTCCAAGTCGTACCACTTGCCACGGTCTTTGGTAATCCTGAAGTCCTTGTCTATGAGCGTCTTGGCGGCGGGGCTGCCGAGGCAGAGTATGATCTCGGGCCTCACCGCTTCCATCTGCCCCTGCAGGTAGGGGTTGCAGGCTTTGATCTCCCCGGTCCTGGGCTGGCGGTTCTTCATCCGCCCCCCCTCCTGGACGGCCGCCCGGCACTTGACGACGTTCGTCAGGTACACGTCCTGCCTGGTCAGGTTGACAGCCGCGAGGATGTCGTCCAGGAGCTTGCCGGCTCGGCCCACGAACGGTAGGCCCGTCGCGTCCTCGTTCTCCCCCGGGCCCTCACCGATAAGCATCAAAGGAGAGTACGGGTCGCCGGTCCCGAAAACCGTGTTGGTCCTCGTGAGCGCGAGGTCGCACTTCGTGCACACGGAGACCTGCCGGGCAAGCTCCGCGAGCCTCTCCTCCCGGTTCTCACCATCCTCTACGGACTCAAAGAGACTGTCCAAAACTCCTCCAGATGTCGCCGACGTGCCGGTATTCTACGCCACGTAACGAATGCACGAGTTCACCTCAAAAGGCTCTCTTCCGAGGCCCCCTCAACCGCGAGCGAAGCGATCCGGGCGGAACGGGAAGATCGCCGCATCTACCTTGCCGGTGAGTATTTCCCGCGCCAGAAGACGACCGACGAGCGGACCGAGCGTGACGCCGCTGTGGGTGACAGCTTCGTAGTAGCCGGGCACCGCGGAGACCGCCCCCACGCATGGGAAGCCGTCCTCCGGGAAAGGGCGGACGCCGACCCGGGCCTCTTCCACCTCCGCGTTCTTGAGCGCCGGAACCACCCGGCGGGCGCGCTCTACCAGTTCGAGACGAAGGGAAGCCTCGTCTTCGGCGGTGCCGTTTTCGAGTCTCTCGTCGATCGAGCCGTGGTGGACGAGTACGTGTCCTGGCCCGTCGGGGCGAATGTTGACGCCTGGCAAGTGCACGATGCGCCCGAGAGGGGTCCCTTCCACAGCGAGGCGCACGAGCAGGCCCTTGCTCGGCTTGAGCGGCAACGGCAGGCCGAGCAGCGCGGCCACGCGATCCGCCTGCGGCCCCGCCGCGTTGACCACGACGTCGACCGGGATGCGCTCGCCTCCCCGGAGGCGGACCGTCGCCACGCGCCCGCCGTCGGCCTCGATCAACTCCACGGTGGCGTCGAAGCGCATTTCGGCTCCGTTCCGACCGGCGAGCCCGACGAGGGCGTTCGCGAGTCGGGGGGCGTCCACCCAGGCTTCTTCGGGGAAGAAGGCCACGGGGAGGTCCGGGCTCGGGAAGGCTACGCTGGGCTCCAGGGTCTCGTTGATCCAAGAAGCCTCTCGCCACTCGGCAGCGTACCCCCAGGAGCGCAACCGTTCGACCCGGAGGCGAAGTTTTTCCCGGGCCTTCTCGTCCTCGGCCCACTCGACGTTGCCCCCGGGATGGAGCCAGGGCGCTCCCCCGGCCAGCTCGTTGCACAGCCCGAAGTGCTCCCTAAGCCCCGCGTAATTCAGCTCGAAGTAATCATGAGGCGTCTTCTCGTTGGCGTTTGCCCAGGCGAAGCTCGCGGAGGATGTCCCGCTCGCCGGACGGGCTTTGTCGAGGACCCAAACGCGGATCGCTCCACTCTCTGCTAGCCGGAAGGCCACCGAAGCTCCGACGACGCCCGCCCCGATGACCGCCACACGCAGCATCAAAGGCTGTCGGGCCGATTACCGATCCCTTCTCGTCCGGTTACGAGCCCACCGCCGAGAAGGAAGCTTCCAGAGTCGGCCCAGGATCGTAATCCGCGGGGACTGGTACGTAGGGCGGCCGCACCGTTCCCATCGGCGCCCCGTGCCGGGCTTCGGCGAGCTGCTTCAAGACCGCGGGGGAGGCATATTCTTTGGTCATCGCTCGCACTTCCTGAAGCTTCTCGGAGAGGGCTTTCCCTGCGGCTTCGTCGCCTGTTTTCGCTTTCTCGTGCATCTCCAGGATCTTCTCGGGGATGAAGTTGGCCAGAGCGGAGATCACACCCTGCGCCCCAAGGTTCAGCTTCTGCCAGAGATCGTCCTCGGTCCCGATGAGCACGCCTTTGCCCGCTTTCAAAACCGCCTCGGCGTATCCGGGTTCCCCCGCAGAGTCTTTGACCCCCCAGGCTGGTAGGCCGGTCACCACCTTCTCGGGCACGGGCACAGCGTACTTGGGGATGTGGTAGACGATGACTGGGTGGCGAGTCGCCTCCAGCACCGGCTTGTAGAAGCGTTCGAGGCCTTCGGCGGTGGCGGGCTTGAAGTAGTACGGTGGCAGGACCAGCACCGCAGTCGCGGGGTACTCCTCCAAAGCTTGGAGCATCTGCAAAGTGTCGGGCAGATTGCCTTGCATGACAACGGGGAGGATCTGGAGTGGCAACTCTTCCTCGAAGAGCGCTTCCAACACCCGCAGCTTCTCGCCCAAGGCCACCGAGGGTCCCTCGCCGTTGGTCCCGAAGGGCACGATGCCCCTCACCTCCATCTCCGCCAACCAGGAAGCGTGCGCGAGGTAGGCGTCGATGTCTACCACCAGAGGGTCGTCGTCCTTGAACGGGGTCACGTTCGCAGCGTACACGCCTTCTATCTTATGCAACTTTGCTTCTCCCTCCGGTGATCCTTCGACACCTCTCGCGCCTTACGTTACCACACGCCGCGCGGTCACCTCCCTAATTCTTCTCTGCCCTCCAGGAAGGTCCACAGCTCTTCTTTGCCTGGCAGGCCTTCGTAATCCCCCAGAGCGGTAACGCTCATGGCGCCCATGGCGCTGGCGACGCGGAGACGCTCCTCTGGGGCTAGGTCCCACAGGTGACCGGCGAGGTACCCCGCGTCGAAGGCGTCGCCCGCCCCGACGGGGTCCACCTCTTGCACCTCGAAGCCGGGCTCCGCCGTCAGGACGCGGTCCTCTTCGAGGACCATGCTCCCTTCGCGCTTCTTGAGCACCACCTCCTTTGGCCCCAACTCTGCCAACCGTCGGACGAAC
Source organism: Actinomycetota bacterium (assembly GCA_030862075.1). Taxonomy (GTDB): domain Bacteria; phylum Actinomycetota; class Rubrobacteria; order Rubrobacterales; family Rubrobacteraceae; genus Rubrobacter_F. The sequence continues at coordinate 4,656 of JALZEL010000173.1, forward strand.
CCTTCGTCGCCCCCGCCCCAGATCACCTGGGCCTCCTCATCCCCGACGAAGAGCAGGTCCACGTGGGGCAAGAGCTCCTCCACGAAACCTCTAGCCTCCTCCGGAGACCAGAGCCTGGAGCGGTAGTTGACGTCGAAGCTTAAGCGTATCCCGGCTTCGCGGGCTTCCTTGGCCGCCCAGAGGGTGAAGTCGCGGCAGCTTTCGGAGAGGACGGGGGTGATGCCGGTGAGGTGCAAGAAACGCGTCCCTGCGAGGTACTCCGGGTCGAAGGCTCGGGGGCCCATCGCAGAGGCGGCGGAGCCTCTGCGATAGTAGTAGACCCGTCCCCCGGTACCGAGCCTCTCGCGCAAGTAGAGGCCGGTGGGGTGCCCCTCCAGCCGGCGCACCCGCGAGGTATCCACCCCTTCGGCGCGGACGCGGTCGAGCACGAGCTGCCCGGGCTCGTCGTCGCCCAGATAGCTCGCCCACCCGGCGGAGATGCCGAGGCGAGAGAGGGCGATGGCGAGGTTGGACTCGGCCCCGCCTATCTTCAGCTCCAGGCTTCCGGCATGCCTGAGACGCCCCGGCCGGGCGGGGGTCCCCAGGACCATCGTCTCTCCGGCCGTGACCACTTCAACGACCGCTCTCACGCCGAACCTCCTTCGGTCATTCGCGCACCTCTCCCGAGCCCCCTTACCATCCGTGCAACATCTTGCCACAATGCCGGCACGTGCGGCACCATGAACGCGCGGACACGTACCCGGAAGACTCAGGAAGGCAGGGGAGGAAGCGTGAAGATCACCTCTTTGGAGCTGTTCGAGGTCCCGCCGCGCTGGCTGTTCTTGAAGGTCTCGACCGACGAAGGAATCGCGGGCTGGGGCGAGCCGATCGTCGAGGGACGGGCACAGACTGTGCGGGCTGCGGTGGATGAGCTCTCCGGCTACCTCGTGGGCAGAGAAGCGTTCAGGATCGAAGACCATTTCCAGGTGCTCTACCGCGGGGGCTTCTACCGGGGAGGTCCGATCCTGACCAGCGCGCTTTCGGGCATAGAGCAGGCGCTGTGGGACATAAAGGGCAGGGCTTTAGGGGTGCCGATCTACGAGCTGCTGGGCGGAGCCGCTCGCGCGGAGGTGCGGGTCTACAACTGGATCGGGGGCGACAGGCCCGCGGAAGTGGCGGAGACCGCCAAAGCGCAAAGGGCGGCGGGATTCACCGCCGTCAAGATGAACGCGACCGAGGAGCTCAACTACATAGACTCTCACATCAAGCTCGACGCGGCCGTCGAACGGCTCGCGGCCGTGCGCGAGGCGGTCAGCCCGGACCTAGACGTCGCGATAGACTTTCACGGGCGGGTACACAAGGGCATGGCGAAGGCTCTGGCGCGCGAGCTCGAGCCCTACAGGCCGATGTTTATAGAGGAGCCCGTGTTGCCTGAGAACGTAGAGGCTCTGCGCGAGGTCGCCCGTCACACCACGACGCCCATAGCGGTAGGAGAGCGTATGTACACCCGCTGGGGCTTCAAGGGCGTGCTGACGAGCGGTTACGTGGACGTCGTGCAGCCCGACCTCTCGCACGCCGGGGGCATCCTGGAGGTGCGCAAGATCTCCGCTATGGCCGAGGCCTTCGACGTCGCGGTCGCCCCGCACTGCCCTTTGGGCCCCATCGCGCTCGCGGCCTCCCTGCAACTCGACGCCTGCAC
>JALZEL010000190.1 GCA_030862075.1 Actinomycetota bacterium
TCTCCTTCGGGCGCATCGTTGACCTCGTCGCTACGAACCCGGCCCGGGCCTACGGCCTCAGCCCTCGCAAGGGAGCCATCACGATCGGCGCCGACGCCGACCTCGCGATAGTGAGCTTGGAAGAGACTCACCCCGTAACGGCCGAGCGGCTCCTCTCAGCCCAGGAGTACACCCCGTTCGAGGGGATGGAGCTCACCGGCTGGCCGGTCCGTACCATCTTGCGCGGTCAGACCGTCTTCGCCGATGGGGAGGCCACCGGCGGGCCCAGAGGCGCCTACCTCAAGCGCCCCATGACCACCGAGCAGCCGCTCGCTACCCCTTAAAGCGCGGTCGAAGAATCGACCGTGGAAGGCGACCGAGAGGAACCACGCCGGGCGGACCCTCCCCTGGTCGTGGTCGGGGCAGGGGCATGCGGGATGTTGGCGGCGCTCGCGGCGGCGAAGCGCGGTGTCCGGGTGCTCGTTCTGGAGAAGGGTGGCGAGCTCGCCGGCAACACGGTGCGCTCGACGGGTCTGATCCCCGCCGCCGGGACCCGTTTCCAGAAGGAAGTCGGCGTCCTTGACGACACACCCGATTTGATGGCCGAAGACATCTTCAAAAAGAATAACCACGAGAGCGATAGGGAGCTAACCCGCCTGCTCTGCGAAGAATCGGCCCCGCTCGTCGAGTGGCTCGCCGACGAAGCGGGCTGTGAGATGGTCTGCTTCACCGACTTCCTCTACCCCGGTCAGAGCCGACTGCGGATGCACGGCCCGAAAAAGAGCTACGGCTCCGAGCTCGCCCGCCAACTCGAAGATGCGATCCGCAAAGACCCCAAAGTAGAGCTGCGCACGAACGTACCGGTGAGCGGCCTGGCGTGGGACGGGACGCGCGTCTCGGGTGTCGAGACGGCTGACGGCATCATCGCGGCCGGGGCGGTGATCCTGGCGCTCAACGGCTTCGGGGGAAACCAGGAGATGGTAAGGGAGCACCTCGGTCCGGAGGCCGCTTCGGCGCTCTACTACGGCTCGCCCAACAACAGCGGCGAAGGCATACTGTGGGGCATCTCTTTAGGAGCGGCGACCGAGCACATGGGCTCCTACCAGGGACACGCCTCCGTCGCCGCCCCCGACGGACCGCTCGTCACCTGGGGAGTCGTCGTTAACGGCGCGATCCTCGTTAACCGCGAGGGCAGACGCTTCGGAAACGAGACCGTTGGCTACTCCGAGTACGCCGGCGCAGTCATGGCCCAGCCCGGCGGAGAGGCGTGGGAGCTCTTCGACAAAGTGGTCTACGAAGCCTCGCGTGGCACTCGTCTCGAAGAGGTCATAGAAGCCGGCAAGGTCGTATGTTCTGAGACTTTGGAGGATCTGGCCGCGACCTTCGGGCTGCCCGCTGGCCCTTTAGCTAAGACCGTCGAGGAGACCAACAGCTCCGCCCGCGGCGAAGCCCCCGATCCTTTCGGTCGCGAGGAGCTCGAGGGCGGTCCGCTCGAGCCCCCGTTCTGTGGCATCCACGTGCGCGGAGCACTCTTTCACACCCAAGGCGGCCTCAAAGTAGACACCCGCGCCCGGGTGCTCCGTCCTGACGGCTCGCGCATCTCGGGCCTCTACGCCGGCGGCGGGACGGCGGTGGGCGTCAGCGGGAAGGGCTACAAAGGCTACTCCAGTGGCAACGGGCTCCTGGCGGCCACGGTCCTCGGCAAGATTGCCGGCGAAGCCGCTGCCGAGGAGCTGGCGCAAGATACTTCACGAGCGTAGGCCGTAGGTACTCGACGGTAGGAGCCGCCCTAGCCTGTCGTTTATCAAAGGCTTGTCTTATACTGCTTCTTACCGGGTCTTTTCGGGGAGAGGCCTGGTGGGGACCAGCAACTTCTTCGAACGAGGAGGATCATGGGTGAGTCTTCCGTAGTTTCGAGACCGGCGGCCGTTCGAGTGGACCTCACAGAGCGCAGCGCCCTGGTCACCGGGGCGGCGAGCGGGATCGGACGTGCCTGCGCCGAGAGGCTGTCCCGGGCGGGCGCGGCTGTCACCGTGCTCGACCTGAACGGCGACACGGCGAGAAAGGTGGCGGCCGAGATCGGCGGCGAGGCGATGCAGGCGGACCTCTCCAAGCACGAGGTGCTCGACGCCCTGGAGGTCGAGGCGGACATCGTCGTGAATAACGCGGGTTTGCAGCACGTCGCGGCTATCGAGGAGTTTCCGCCCGAGCGCTTCTCCATGATACTGCGGCTCATGTTGGAAGCGCCTTTCAGGAACGTGCAAAAGGCGTTGCCGGACATGTACGAGAAGGGGTGAGGGCGCGTGATCAACATCTCGTCCGTGCACGGCTTGCGGGCCTCCCCTCACAAAGCGGCGTACATCTCGGCGAAGCACGGGCTGGAGGGGTTCTCGAAGGTAGTGGCGCTGGAGGGCGGACCCAAGGGGGTGACGTCCAACTGCATCTGCCCTGCCTACGTGAGGACGCCGTTGGTGGAGAGCCAGATCACCGATCAGGCCAGGATGCGCGGTATCCCGGAAGAAGAGGTCATAGAGAAGGTGATGCTGACGGGGCCGGCGATCAAACGCCTGGTCGAGCCCGAGGAGGTCGCTGAGCTCGTCGCCTTCCTGTGCACTCCGGAGGCGTCGTTCATCAGTGGGGCCTCCTTGACGATGGACGGCGCGGCGACCGCCCAGTGGTAGCGAACGCGTGTAGCGAACGCGTCCCAAACCTCAGCGAAAGGAAATGGCATGACCGAAGCAACCGAAGGGACTCTGCTCTGGGAGCCCTCCGAAGAGTTCAAGGAGAACGCGAACGTCTCCCGCTACATGGAGTGGTTGGAGAAGGAGAAGGGCCTCTCTTTCGACGACTACGGGGAGCTGTGGGAGTGGTCGGTGACCGAGCTTGAGGAGTTCTGGGCCAGCATCTGGGAGTACTCCGACGTGCGGGCCTCGAAGCCGTATACGCGGGTGCTCAGCGGTCGTGAGATGCCCGGCGCCAAATGGTTCGAGGGGGCGGAGCTCAACTACGCCGAGCACGTCTTCCGCAACGCGAAAGAAGACGAGCCGGCTGTTCTGCACCAATCGGAGCTTCGGCCGCTCTCGGAGACCAGTTGGCGAGAACTAGAGGACAAGGTCGGCGCTCTGGCCGAGGGTCTTAAAGGTTTGGGGGTTGAGCGTGGCGACAGGGTCGTTGCGTACCTGCCGAACGTGCCGGAGGCCTTGATCGCCTTTCTCGCTTGCGCGTCTTTGGGGGCCGTCTGGTCCAGTTGTTCGCCGGACTTCGGGGTGGGGAGCGTGGTCGACCGCTTCGCGCAGATAGAGCCCAAGGTGCTACTTGCGGTCGACGGCTACCGCTACGGCGGCAAAGACTTCGACCGCACCGAGGTCGCGGCGCGCCTCCAGGAGGAGATTCCCGCGCTAGAGAAGACAATCGTCCTGCCGTATCTCAACGAGGAGCCGGACACGAGCGCCCTCGAAAACGTGGTCTTCTGGGACGAGTTGCTCTCCGGGAACGAGGGAGCAGAGCTGGCCTTCGAGCAGGTGCCGTTCGACCACCCGTTGTGGGTGCTCTACTCCTCCGGGACCACGGGGTTGCCGAAGGCCATAGTGCAGGGGCACGGCGGCATTCTATTGGAGCACTTAAAGAAGATACACCTCCACATAGACCTCAAGCCCGAGGACAGGTTCTTCTGGTTTACGACGACGGGTTGGATGATGTGGAACCTCTTGGTGAGCGGTCTTTTGTCTGGCTCGACCATCCTCACCTACGATGGCAACCCCGGTTACCCGGACATGAACGCCCTCTGGGAGTTTGCGCAGGAGACCGCCATGACCTGCTTCGGGACGAGCGCGGGCTACCTCACCTCGTGCATGAAAGCGGGTATAGAGCCCGGGCGCGACTTCGACCTCTCCGCGCTGAAGAGCATAGGGTCTACCGGCTCGCCTCTACCGCCGGAGGGCTTCGACTGGATCTACGAGAACGTGAAGCGAGACCTCTGGCTCTTCTCGACGAGCGGTGGCACGGACCTGTGCACGGCTTTCGTCGGGGGCGTCCCTCTCCTGCCGGTCCGCTCCGGGGAGCTGCAGGCCCGCTCCTTGGGAGCGAAGGTCGAGGCCTACAACGAGGAGGGGAACTCGCTCGTGGACGAGGTTGGTGAGCTGGTCATCACCGAGCCGATGCCTTCGATGCCGCTGTATCTCTGGAACGACCCCGAGGGCGAGCGCTTGAGGGAGAGCTACTTCGACAAGTACCCCGGGGTGTGGCGGCACGGGGATTGGATCAAGATAAAGCCCGAAGGCTCCGCTGTCATTTATGGCCGCAGCGACTCGACCATAAACCGCGGCGGGGTGAGGATGGGGACCAGCGAGATCTACCGCGCCGTAGATACGGTAGAGGAGGTCCAGGACAGCCTCGTCATAGACATCCAGAAACAGAACGGGGAAGCGTATATGCCGCTCTTCGTGGTCCTCGAAGAAGGCGCGGAGCTGGACGAAGACCTCGTGGGCAAGATCAAGAAGAGCATCCGTGAGACCACCTCGCCGCGGCACGTGCCGGACGAGATCCAGGCTGTCCCCGACGTACCACGCACCCTCAACGGTAAGAAGCTGGAGGTGCCCGTGAAGAAGATCCTCGCGGGGACGCCGCCCGAAGAAGCGGTCAGCAAAGACTCCTTGGCCAACCCTAACTCTCTGGACACCTTCGTCGAGCTCGCCGAAGAGTTATAAAGGTTAAGGCCTAGGGTCGGGATCAACACGCTGACGGTCGCCGATACGCCTTCCTCGAAAGTCTCTGTGCTTGAACGGACCCTCCGCGTAGCGTCACCGTACACTATAGAATGCCGTCGAGAAAACGGTCCAAAGAAGACATTCCCCGAAGGGAGGACCTGTGGAGAAGATCCCGGGCAGGAGGCTGGCGAAGAAGGCTGAAGAGGCCGGGAACGCGGTCCGGGTTCCGATGGCGCGAGATCTCGGGCTGGTGGAACTTCTCAAGCGGACCTTCAAGGAGATAGAGGAGGACCACCTCGGCGCCTTCGCGGGCAACCTCACCTACAAAGGGCTCTTCGCACTCTTCCCGTTCTTCGTGTTTTTGCTCTCCCTGCTCGGCCTCTTCGGGGCCCCGGATCTCCTTGTCAACCTCCTTGAGCAGGGGAGGGGCGTGCTGCCGCAAGGGGCGATGGACCTTCTCGAAGGACAGCTCATGAGCATCGCCAGCAGCAAGGCTCAGGGCGCGTTCACCGTCGGGGCGGTGGTCTCGATCCTTCTCGCCCTGTGGGGCGTCTCGGGAGCGTTCCGCTCGGTCATGGAGGCGATGAACGTCATGTACGAGGTCGAGGAGGCG
>JALZEL010000208.1 GCA_030862075.1 Actinomycetota bacterium
GACACTGCAAACCGCTGTAAGAGGTTTGGGTGCATGACCTCTATAGCTTACGAGGCTGAGTTGGCGGGGGCGGAAGTAAGGGCTGTAGAGGGACTTGAGCGCGGGCGATAAAGTGACTTTTGCTAACCACAACATCTTGGTTGCCCAGAGGCCGCCAGGAATACGAGTAGGTGTAACACAGCGGTGTCAAGGTCTAAGATGTATTGAAAAAATCGCCCCCATCGTATACCTTCATTTATAGAGGTGCTTTGGCTGACGTTGCAACATCGGCCAGACGTTGAAGAATCCCAAACTTCAGGAAGATGATTATGCTAGTATGCGGCCTAAAGCAAAGACCAAACGTCATCCCGAGAAAACAGGACCGCTTCGAAGAACTGAGGTTTACCATAGCCCGACAAAGTGTGTTTTGTCGGCGTAGAATTGTAACAAGATGCGACTAATAATCTCCGAAAAAGCCAACGCGGCAAAAAAGATAGCCCAGTTTCTGTCCGAGGGGTCCGTAAAGGACGGCAAGCACCGCTCGATCCCGCACCACACCTTCGAGTGGAAGGGCGAGGAGTGCGTCTCCGTTGGCCTCAAGGGTCATGTCCTGAACCCCGAGTACCCCGAGGAGTACTCCAACTGGCAGAAGGTCGAGCCCTCGGAGCTCATAGACGCCGAGATCCGCAAATCCGTCTCTGAGAAGGGCGTGGCCGAGGCGGTGCGCTCTCTCTCCAAAAAGGCCGGCGAGGTGGTGATCGCCACGGACTTCGACCGGGAGGGAGAGCTCATCGGCGTCGAGGCTTTGAGCATCGCCTTCGAGGCCAACCCGAAGCTCATGGACCACGTCCAGCGCGCGCGTTTCTCCGCGCTCACCAAAGGCGAGGTAGCGCGGGCGTTCGACGACCTGGTCGAGGTTAGCGGGGAGCTCGCGGCGGCGGGCGAGGCGCGGCAGGACATAGACTTGATCTGGGGCGCGACGCTGACCCGCTGGGTCTCGCGGGCGACGAAGCGCTACGGGAACGCCTTCCTCTCCGTGGGCCGCGTCCAGAGCCCGACCCTCGTCCTGATCTCCGAACGCGAGCGCGAACGGCGGGCCTTCACTCCAGAGCCCTATTGGGAGATAGAGGCGACCCTGCAAAACGGTGAGGCTTTCACGGCTCGCCACGCCAACGGCCGGTTTAAGGAGGAGGCCCCGGCAAAGGCAGCATACGAGAACTTGACGGACACCGCCAGGGTCACAGAGGTCAAGGAGAAGTCGGCGACTCGTCCGCCCCCTATACCGTTCAACACTACCGGTTTCCTCTCGGCGGCGGCGAACATCGGGATCAACCCCTCGCGGGCCTCCCGGATCGCCGAGGACCTTTACACCGACGGCTACATCTCCTACCCCCGCACTGACAACACCGTCTACCCGCGCTCCCTGGACCTGCGCGAGGTCCTCGGGGAGCTAAAGCGGGTCGAGGGAGCAGGAGCCTACGCGGAGAAGCTACTCTCCGGCGGCAAGCTCTCGCCGACGCGCGGGAAAAAGGAGACCACGGATCACCCCCCGATCTACCCGACCGGTTACGCATCGAAGGGCTCTTTGAGGGACGATCGGTGGAAGATCTACCAGCTAGTTGTGCGGCGCTTTTTGGCTACTTTGTCCGAGCCTGCCCGTACCTTGCGCACCACCTTGCGCCTCGAGTCCGGCGGGGAGCCTTTGGTCGCGGGCGGCACGGTCGTCACCAAAGAAGGCTGGCTCGGGGTCTACTCCTATGGTCGGCAGGCCGACGAGGAGATGCCCAAGCTCTCGGAGGGGGACGAGGTGAAGGTTGTGGGGGCCGAGCTCCTCTCGAAGGAGACCCAGCCGCCTGGCCGCTACGGGCAGGGACGCCTGATCCAGCTGATGGAAGACTTGGGGTTAGGTACGAAGGCGACGCGCCCCTCCATCATCCAGAACCTCTACGATCGGGGCTACGTCCACGACGACCCCCTCGTGCCGACGGAGACCGGCATGGCGGTGGCAAAAGCCCTCAAGGACTTCGCCTCGGAGATAGCCACCCACGAGATGACCGCTGAGCTCGAGAGGAGCATGGACGAGATCTCCGAGGGCACACTGAGCAAGGACTCCGTGGTTGACCGCTCTCGCGACGTTCTGCGGCAGGTCTACGAGCACCTCGAGAGCTCCCAGGAAGAGTTCGCGGGAATAGTCCGGAGCGGCATCCGCGAGGACTCCGTCTTGGGCCCCTGCCCGAACTGTGGTAAGAACCTCATCGTTCGGCGAGCTCGCAAGAGCGGCAAGCGCTTCGCCGGCTGCGAGGGTTACCCCGACTGCCGGATGACTTACTCGCTGCCGCCGCGCGGCGAGATCATACCTTTGGGGACGCAGTGCGACGCCTGCGGGGCACCGGAGATAAAGGTTCTCGGGGGCCGGAGGCCCTGGATCACCTGCATTAACATGGATTGCCCGAAGAAGGAAGAGCAGCGCCAGGCCGCCGCGGCGAAGGCCGAAGCGAACGCCGAAGGAGGCAACGGCAGCGCGAAAGGGGGTGGGCGCGCATCGAAGACGAAGCGAAAGAAGGCGGTCACAAAGTCCTAGCCCAGGAGGCCAAAGAGGTCCACAACGTGGAGGAGCGCTTAGGCCCCCTTTTCCTCGAGAGGCCCTCCGAGGCGCGCGAGCCCTCGCGCCTCATCCGGGCGGCGGGTTACCTCCTGCTCTGGACGATGGCCGCGGTCATCTGCTACTCTGCGGCGATCGTAGTAGGTTAAGTTTTGTGAAGTTGTTGGGAGATGGTCGCGTTGGCCCCGATAATAGGAGTAACGGCTACCCTTAAAGAGGATCTGGAGCCCGTCGGGCACCGTCCTCTGGGCTCTTTCATTCGGGCAGACCTGGACTACGTGGATGGCGTGTTAGAGGCTGGCGGGACGCCGGTGGTTCTGCCGCCGTACGTCGAGGCCGCCGGAGAGCTGACGGGGAAGATAGACGGACTCCTGTTGAGCGGGGGCAGCGACCTCGACCCGAGCTACTACGGCGAGGAGCCCACCCCCGAGCTCGACGTGACCCTCCCCGAGCGGGACGCCTTTGAGATGGCCCTTCTCGAGCACGCCCTAGAACAGAGCGTGCCGGTGTTGGGGATCTGCCGGGGCTTGCAGGTCTTGAACGTGGCTTTGGGCGGAACGCTCTACCAGGACCTGCCGAGCCAGTTCGGGACCGACGGGTTGATCGCGCACCGCCAGCAGATGCCGAAGTGGCAGTGGACGCACGAGATCGAGGTGAGCGGCGGCTCGGGGACAGCAAGTATCATGGAGTCCACCGATCTCCGGGTCAACTCCTACCACCATCAGGCGATCAAAGACCTCGCCGAGCCCCTGGTCGCGGTCGCTTATGCCTCCGATGGGGTGATAGAAGCCGTCGAGTCCCCCGACCTCTCCGATCACTGGCTGTTGGGCGTGCAGTGGCACGCGGAGGCCATGCGCGACGTAGGTTCCGAGCACCGCAACCTCTTTGGTGCCCTCGTCACCGCCGCCGAGCGGTACGCCCTCCGTCGGGCCGCGGCGTAGTACTCCCCTGGTCGGCCGACCGTTCAGCGGCTTCTTCGTGACCGTCGAGGGGCTGGACTTCTCCGGCAAGTCCACTCTCATGCGCAACCTCAAAACCCTCCTTTTGGAGCTTGACCCGCCACCCTACTTCACCCGCGAGCCGGGCGGGACGCCCACGGCGGAGAGGATCCGAGCGTTGCTCCTAGACCCGGAGGTTGAGATGGACCCGTGGACCGAGGCGTACCTATACGCGGCGGCCAGGGCGGACCTGGTGCGGCGTGAGATCCTGCCGCGTCTGCGGAACGGGAGGCTCGTGCTCTGCGAGCGCTTCCTCGACTCCAGCCTCGCCTACCAGGGTTACGGCAGGGGGCTGGGGCTGGCGGCGGTGCGGGCGATGAACGCGTGGGCCGTGGGCGAGGTGGTGCCGGACCTGACAGTATACCTGCGGCTATCGGCGGAGGAACGGGCGTGGCGGGCTCGCGAGTCCGGCGCACCGCTGGACCGCATCGAGAAGGTCGGGGACGATTTCATGTATCGGGTGGAAGAGGGCTTCGAGGAGATCTCACGCTCCGAGCCCGACCGCGTGAGGGTTTTGGAGGCGACCCTCCCGCCGGAGGAGCTGGCGGAGGCCGTGCGGCAGGCACTCCTGCACTATAGCACCGCTGACGAGAAGCCTTAGCGATGTGCTCCGACTCCCAGAGCGGGTACCATAGGGTAGAACATGAAAAACGGGGGCACAAACAGGGAGGCGCGGCGGCGCTCAGCTTATGCACTGGCCTGGATCGTCGAGTCTTTGCGCAGACATAACGTTCCCTACCAGATGGTCGGCGGCTTGACAGCTGAAGCGCATGGTGCTTATCGTCCACTAGCCGATATCGATGTATACGTGCCGTTAGCCCCAGGCCTGTTTCAGGAGATCCGGCCGTTCACGACGTGGTGGCCGGACCGTTACGCCGACGGAACCTGGGACATATCCTTCTTGAGGGCAGACTACCACTGGCAGCGGATAGTGCTTATAGACTACTCGACCGCCCCCCGCTTTTTTAGCGCCAGGGACGGTTGTTGGTAAAGGAAGCAAGTCGATTACGCTTACTCCACCAGCGTAAGGAGGTTCGACATCGAGGTCATACCGAAAGGTGAGCCGCTTCACTACAGGTCCTCTCTCGGGCGAGAAGTGGAGCTCATGGATATAGCCCGGATAACGGGTCCTAGCTGGCTCCAGGCGCGATCAAGAAAATGAAGGCAGACACCACGCAAACCTTCGACGGCATCTTGGGGAACGGGCTGGCCCTGCGCCTCTTGGAGAACGTGCTCGAAAGAGGCGAGGTGGCCCACGCGTACCTGTTCTACGGCCCGTCCGGCGTCGGCAAGCATGCCGTGGCGCAACGATTCGGGGCGGCACTCGTCTCGGGCGGCGACGAGGGCGCCAAGGGCAGGGCCTTGCGCGGCCTCCACCCGGACCTCTCGGAGGTCGAGCCGGAAGGCCGGTTCACGACGATAGGGCAGATCCGTGAGGTGTTGCGACGGGCGGCGAGCCGACCGTTCGAGGGGGCGCGGAGGGTATTCATCCTGCGGGCCGACACCCTGAACGTCCAAGCGGCGAACGCGCTGCTCAAGACGCTAGAGGAGCCAGAGGGCGGGGCGGTGTTCGTCCTGCTCGCATGCTCGCGCGAGGGCGTCCTGCCGACGATCACCTCTCGCGCCCAGACGGTGCGCTTCGATCCCGTACCCCAGGGCGAGATCGTCGCTTTCCTGACGAAACGGGGGTATTCAGAAGGTGAGGCACGCCTCGCAGCGGCTCTGGGCCGCGGAAGCGTGGGGCTGGCGCTGCGCTACGCGGAAGAAGTAGAGTTCAGGGAGCTGCGTGAAGCCGTCTTCGGGGCGGGGTTTTCTTTCGGTGGCTCCTTCGAGGATCGGTACGAGGTGGTCCAAAAAGTAGTCGCGCGGGCCGAGGGCGTGGGGGCTGCTCGGGAGAGTGAATACCTGGCGGCCTGCGATGCCGCTGGGGGGCCGGAGCGGAGGATTAAAGAGTCGGCGAAGCGCTTGAGGAAGGTGGTGCGGGACGAGGCGGTGGGGGAAGCTCTGGAGCTTTTGGCGCTGCTTTACCGGGACGCAGCGGTTGTGGCGGCAGGCGCCCCGGAGCTCGCGGCGAACGCGGATAGAGCGGAGGAGATAGAGGCGCGTGTCCGGGAACATCCGAAGGCGGACTGGGCGGGGGCGGCCAGGATCTTCGAGGAAGTCAAGGGCGAGCTAGCGTATAATGTTTCGCCGGAGGCGATCCTGGAGGTGGCACTATCGCGGACCCGGCAGAAGATATTAGGGACCTCCCCCGACTCGTAGACGTGCGCATCCCCGGCAAAGGGGTCGCGAAGCTATGCCACGCCCGCGACCTCGAACTGCGCGTGGGCTACAGGGTCGTCGTCGAGACTGAGGAGGGCACTTTTATCGGCAGCGTCGCCCTGACGCCGAGGCGCCGCAAGCCCTACATGCCCCCCTTCGACATCTTGCGCGTCGCCACGCTCGAGGACGAGAGGGAAGACGATAGGCACCGGAAGTTGGGGCGCGACATCCGTGACGAGGCCCAGAAGCTCGCCCGCGACCACCGCATAAAGGGGGTCCAGTTCATCGGCTGCGACGTATCCCTGGACGGCCACCACGCCGAGGTCAAGTACGAGGCCGAGAGTCACCCAGCCCTGGACCCGGTGCGGAGCGGGCTTGAGCGCGTCTACGACGTCAGGGTGATGTTCAGGCGGTTCTCGTTCATCGAGCGTTCGTCCGATGCCGGCGGGTGCGACACGTGCGGGGTCCCCCTTTGTTGCGCGACCTGGAGCGGGGCCAGGAGCATGGGACCGGTGAACGTCAGGCACGCCAAGCAGCAGGGCGTTACGCCGAACGAGAAGATCATCGGCTGCTGCGGCGAGGTGAAGTGCTGCATGCGCTACGAGCACGACGCCTACAAGGAGTTCAAAGAGCGCGCGCCCTTCAAGAACACCGCGGTGAAGCTCCAAGGAAAAGAGGGCCGGGTCGTAGACTACTCGATGGTCAAGGACTCCGTACTCGTCCAGTTCGGCCAGAAAAGGAGCGACCGCGAACTCGTTCCTTTGGGGCGCCTCGCCCCTGAGAACCCCGGCATCGAGCCTGCCGACCCCGAAGACTGGAGCACGCAAAAGCCGCGTGCCGCAGAGGAGGGGCCGGAGGCACCAGACCCGTAGACCGCCTTGTTCGATAACCTCTGCGACGTGCCGGGCGTGCTCGTCGGGCACGCCTCCGACGGAGTAGGACTCACCGGTTGCACAGTGGTCTACTTCGAGGAGCCGGCCGTCATCGGGGTAGACGTGCGCGGCTCCTCGCCCGAGACCCGCGGCACGGCTGGCCTGCATCCTACGGGGATCGTAGCGCAGAGGCACGCCCTGCTCCTGACGGGCGGTAGCGCCTTCGGGTTGGCCGCCGCGGACGGCGTGACCCGGTTTCTCGAAGAGAGGCGTGTCGGTCTCGACGTCGGCATGGCCCGCATCCCCCTGGTCTCCTCCGCCGTGCTCTTCGACTTGGCCGTCGGGGATGCATCGGCGCGCCCCGACGCCGCGATGGGCTACCAGGCCGTCTTACGCGCCGAGAGCGGCGATTTCGAGCAAGGCAGCGTCGGCGCGGGCGTCGGCGCGACGGTCGGCAACGTCCTCGGCATGGAGCGGGCCATGAAGGGGGGCCTGGGGAGCACCTCCGTCCGGCTCGAGAGCGGCCTCGTCGTCGCGGCGCTGACCGCAGTAAACGCCTTCGGTGGCGTGCGCGACCCTTCGACCGGCGAGATCCTGGCCGGCCCCCGCATGGACGATGGCACGCTTGGCGATACCGTGGCGCTGCTGGAGACCGCCCGGCCGCGGTGGGGCGAGAACACCACTTTGGGCGTAGTGGCGACCAACGCTCGCCTCACCAAGCCACAGGCCACGAAGGTCGCCGAGATGGCCCACGATGGGCTGGCCCGCGTGATAGAACCCGTCCACACCTCGGTAGACGGGGACGTAGTCTTCGCCGCCGCCGTCGGCGATGAGGAGGTGGCCACGGACGTCGTGGGCGCGTGGGGGGCGCGCGTGATCTCGGAGGCCGTGTTACGTGCTATCCGCTTCGCTAGGGGCACGCACGACCTTCCGGCCGCCTCCGAGGTGGGGCAGGGGTAGAGTACGACGTACCCGTCCGCGTATCTTAGGCGGCGGGTCTCCAGACGGTCGTTAAGCTGCGGCGCCCTCCGGGATCAAGATACCCCTGCCGCCCGGCAGACGGCCGTTGTTGAGGTCGTTGACCGCATCGTTGACCGCATCAAGTGAGTAGGTGTGGGTCTTCAGGCTGACCTTGCCCTGGGCGTGCAACGTCATGAGCTCTGCAAGGTCGTTGTAGGTACCGACCAGGTTGCCGGTGATGTTTCGCTCGGTGGAGATAATGTCTATGGTAGGCACCTCGATCGTCCCACCGTAGCCGATGATGAAGTGGGATCCGGCGGCCGCCGTCATGTTCCACCCGTCTTTCTCGGCGCCCATCTCGCCCACGAAGTCGAATACGACCTCCGCCCCGTGGCCGTCGGTCATGTCCATGATCTTGTCCACATGCGAGCCATCGGCGACCACGGTTTCGTCGGCGCCGAGCTCCTTGGCCACGTCCAGCGCCTCCTCGGAGTGGTCCAGGACGATGACCTCGGTGGCGCACAGCGCCTTGAGGGACTGGATGCCTATGTGCCCCAATCCCCCGGCGCCTATGACCACTGCTCTGGTACCGGGGTGCAGCCTCGGCGCGGCCTTCTTCACCGCGTGGTAAGCGGTAAGGCCTGCGTCGGCGTGAGCGGCTACGTCCTGCGGGTCCACACTCGCGGGCAGCTTCACCACCGCCCGAGCGTTGGTCTTGAGAAGCTCTGCCATACCTCCGTCGGTGTCCAGGCCGGGGAACAAGGGGTTCACGCAGTGCATGTCGTCCCCGTCCCGGCACGCCCGGCACAGGCCGCAGGTGATGTGCGGGTGCAAGATGACGGCGTCGCCTACCTCCACATTGGAGACCGCCGAGCCAACCTCGTGCACCCAGCCGGCGTTCTCGTGTCCCAAAGTGTAGGGGAGAAGTGTGCCATCCGGGTCGTTGATGGGAGCCCACTGGCCCTCGATGACGTGCAGGTCCGTCCTGCACAGCCCCGCCCCCCCGATCCTCACGACCACGTCCAGAGGACCATCGGCCTTAGGTTCTTCCACCTCCTCGAGCTTCAGCGGCTCTGGGCCTATGTGCTCGTTGTAGTTGTGTAGTCGCGCCGCTTTCACAGTGTTGCCTCCTCCTTCTCCTCCTCTTGCATACCGTACCGGGCGGCGAGCACCCCCCGGCAGAAATCGGCGTTCCCCTCGGTGCTCACCCGGGTCAATCTGGCAAACCTGAGATGCTCCACGACCGCATCTTCAGGTACCTTGTTGCCGTCGGGGTTCACGACGAGCAACGCCTCCGTGGACACGTCCAGCCCGAGCTCTGCTCGACGTTCGAGGTACTTCTCGAACGCCCCGGAGGGCGGCACCTCCCCGAGCCGCATCTGCGCGAGCTTCGCGGCGGAGTATTCCGCGGTCAGAAGCGGCGATACTTACTACCCTCTCCACGCGCTCCTCCTCTCCAGGCCCCACGCCCTCTAAATACCGTAGATGGATGCTACGCTCCGGGCGAATCACCGTCAACCGGCGCTCGAAAGCCCCAGGATGCTGCGATATACTCTCTACCCGTCAAGCCGACGTAGCTCAGCAGGTAGAGCAGCTCACTCGTAATGAGCAGGTCAGCGGTTCGAGTCCGCTCGTCGGCTCTCTTATATTGCGCTTACCTGTACCGAATACTCCCCCCAAGGGAAAGCCCTTGAATCGAAGTCGGGGGCTTTTTGAGCCTAGTTTGACCCTAGCGGAAGCGAATCGGGGCTTTTTGACACCACTCTAAAGTCGGTGGGGCCTTTGTACTAAGGTGTGTTTGCAAAGCTGGCTTCGGGCTGCGGTACTTGGTAGCCCTCAGTCCCAAGTTCGTCTCGCTTGCAGTTGGCAGCATCCACAGCCGTGCTCATCTCCGACGGCGACGACCGCGGGTATCACTCGGGAGGTGCGCCTGACGGAGGCG
>JALZEL010000225.1 GCA_030862075.1 Actinomycetota bacterium
ACCCGGCGCGTGGTCGGCGAGCGGTGGAAGATCTCCACGACGCTCGGCTCCTCCAAGAGCCCGAGCGCCGGATCTGCCCATTCTATAAACGTCACGGCGCCGGACCGCAGGTACTCGTCGAGGTCCAGGGCATCCCGCACGTCCAGCCCCTCCAATCTGTACAGGTCCAGGTGGTTCACCGTAACCGCGCTTCCGCCCGCGGAGCCTTCGTAGCCGCGCGCGAACTGGTAGGTCGGGCTCGTCACTGCTTCTCGGACGCCCAAAGCCCGGGCCGCCGCGCGCACGAAGGTCGTCTTTCCGGCCCCGACCTCGCCCTTCAGCACGACGAGGTCGCCGGGTTTAAGGGAGCCCGCAACCTCGGCGGCGAGTTCTTCGAGGGCGTCCTCGTCCAAGTTGTCCCACTCCAAGGGGGTCCCCGCCACGGCTTCTCTACCAGAGGCCCGGTTGCAGGGGCTTGCGTTCGGCTGTTGGGATGCGAGAGACGTTGAGGGTCTCATAGGTGGTCGGGCGTTCGGCGGCGAGGAGCTCTGGCAGGCGCGAGAAGTCCGAGATGAGGAGCGCGCGCTCTGCCGGCGTGTAGAGCGCGCGGCTCAAGGAGAGCGTTGGGAAGACGTAACGTCCGTCGAGCGGTACCGTCCTACCGCGTATGCGCGAGGCAGCCTCCTTGCGGCCGGTCAAAGCCCGGCTCGCCAAGTCCCCCAAAGTCACCACCACCTTCGGGTCCACCGCCGTGAGCTGGGCCAGAAGGTACGGCCTGCAGGCGTTGATCTCCGAGGGCTTCGGCGCCCGGCCCTCGGGCGGACGGCACTTGACGAGGGTCGTGAGGTAGACCCCCTCGCGCTCGAGCCCCACGGAGGAAAGCAGCCTGTCGAGCAGCATCCCAGATGCGCCCCGGAAAGGCTTGCCCTTCTTGTCCTCGTTGAAGCCCGGCGCCTCGCCGACGACGAAGAGCTCGGCGTTCAAAGGCCCCTCGCCAAAGACGACCTTCGTCCTAGAGTGGCACAAGGGGCCGCACTTGCGGCACTCCAAAGCTTCCTTCTGCGCCTCGGCGAAATCCATGAGGGTGCTAGTACTCCTCGCTCTCGGGCAGAAGAAAGCCAAGCAGGAGATAGGCAAGAACTACCACGATGTTCGGCCCAGGGATGAAGATCGCCAGCAGGACGGTCACAAGCCGCACCGCGAACGAGCTCCACCCCAAACTACGGGCAATCCCGCCACAGACCCCAAAGATCCAACGGTCCCTCCTCGCCCGCTTTATACCCACGCCGAAACCTCCTGATATGTCGCCAAAGATCTCGTTTTCTAGGAGCCGATATTATCTATAACCGCGCCTTTTGTGAAGCTCTTCGGTAGTTAGAAGGTTCGTTAATGCAGCCTCGATACGTGCCCGAGAGCTTTGTCTTTTCCTACCCCGCGGGCCTCAAGTAGCCTCACCCGGCTCGCGGCGTAACCGACGTCGGCCTCGAGAGGATCTTTCAGCCGGCCGGCGAGGCTCTCGTAGTCGGGCTCAGGGTAGGGGCCGAGCTTTCGGCTGACTCGCAGGAATTGTATGCAGAGCTCGCGGTGGCGCTCGATGTGCCCGCTTTTCAGGCGCGCGCCCTGGGCGGCGAGGCGATCGGCCCAAGAAAGGGTGGCGAGCTCCTCCCCGAACGGTCCCGCGGCGAGCGCGAGCCTCTCCGGCGTGTAGTCCGAGCGGGGGTTGCCCATAAAGCCTATCTTGAGGTGCAACGCTGTTAGGGTGGTCACGAGGTCCGTGGTGCGTGCGGGGAGACCTAGACGCCGGCAAACCTTGTGGGCGAGGCGTGCCCCTAAAGCGTCGTGGGCGACGAAGTGCACGCGCCCCTCGACCTCCCCGCGCGTCACGGGCTTGGCGATGTCGTGCAGGAGGCCGACGACGCGTAGTCCCTCGCGCTCTTCCTCGCCGACCCTGACCCCGACCCGGCCCTCCAAAAGCTCCTTCTCCACACCCCGGATGGTCTCGAGGATGTGCTCGAAGACGTCGAGGTGGTGGAAGGGTCCCTGCCTCTGATCCAGGGCAAGCCGAAGCTCCGGCACCTCGTGGATTAGCGCTTCCGCGTCGAAGGGGGGAGCCAGCGCCTCGTGGATGGGCACGCTTTTGGGTTTCAGCGGCGGCGTTGCCGACGCGCCGCCTTTTTGCGGCTGGTGTTGGGGTTGTGGCGGCCCTTGAGGTCGCCCCTCTCTTCACCATCTTCTGCGTCGTATACGTCCGTGGCTGTAACGGTCCTGGCGCCTGGTTTGCCCTTCTTCTGGTCTCTCATCTCGGCTAGTCGCCGCCTCCTGCGCCGGTCGGCGAAGGCGAAGACGGGCGCGTAGAGAAAGAAGAAGAGCACGGCGACGACCAGGGCGGAGGTGAGGTTGGTGCCCGCCCCGAAGGAGTCCGGGAACGCGGTGCTCATCAAGTAGATGAACAAGAGGTACAGCGCGGCGGCGAAGGCTGCCCGCCTGAAGGCGCCCTTCCAATTAAGATTCTCGAACATCGACATAACTCCTCTCGACGCGCCGGGTGTTGATCCCGGTCGTTACCTCGTAGTTTATCGTGCCGGCCCAAGCACCGAGCTCTTCGGCCAGGATACCCTCGACGTCCTGCTCCCCCAAGAGCACGACCTCGTCCCCAACCTCTACCCCTGCGTCCACCCCGAAGACGCAGGCATCCATCGTCACCCTCCCCAAAAGGGGACGCCGCTCGCCACGAATGAGCGCCCACGCACCGTTCGAGAGGGTGCGCCTATACCCCTCGGCGTACCCAACCGGCACTGTCGCCGCGAACATAGGCTCTTCTGCCCTGAACGTTAGCCCGTAAGAAACCCCCTCGCCTCTCGCGAGATGCCGGACGTCCGCCACATAGCTCTTCAAAGCTAGCGCGGGCCTCAAGCCCTCGTCGGCGGGGTCGCCCTCGTCCCCCGCGGGGTGCAGACCGTAGAGGGCTATGCCGGGACGGACGCAGTCGTAGCGCGAAGAGGGGTGCCAGAGGGTGCCGGCGGAGTTTGCAGCGTGCACGAGGGCGACGCCGAAGTCTTGAGCGGCAAGCATCTCGTCGAAGAGGGCGAGTTGGCGATTCGTCGCCTCCTCGTCGGAGTCAGCGGAAGCGAGGTGAGTGTAGATGCCCACGAGCCGGTCGTCCAAGATCTTGCAGGCCTCCCCCGCCTCGTCCGGTTCGACGCCCCAGCGGTTCATGCCGGTGTCGACCTTGAGGTGCGCTGCGAGGCCGGGGTGGGCGGTGATGCGCTTCGCGCTCGGGATCGAGTGTGCCGTGACCTCCAGGCGATGAGCTTTGGCGAGGGCGAGCCCGTCCAGGAGGAGGTCGGTGAAGACCAGGATCTGGGCGTCTATACCGGCACGTCTGAGCTCGGCGCCTTCCTCGGCGGTCGCGACGGCTAGAGAGTCGGCACCGGCTTGGAGGGCGGCGCGGGACACGGGAACGGTGCCGTGGCCGTAGGCGTCGGCTTTCACGACGGCCATAAGGCGGGCGCCTCCGGCCCGGGACTTGAGGGCGCGAATGTTATGACGGATCGCGCCGAGGTCCACCTCGGCCCAGGTGTGGCTCGGCACTTCTGGTGGGACGTGATCTGTCAAGCGGGGCCTAAAGCTGGGGGTTGAGGACGTGAAGGGTGAGGATATCCATGCGGGTTATGACGCCGGCGAGCCGCTCGCCCTCGACGACGGGCAGTATCTTCTTACGCTGCTCGGCCATTACGGTCGCAGCGTCGGATAAGGTCGCCTCGGGGGCGACGGTCACGGGATCGCTCGTCATGACCTCGCCGACGGTGACGCCCGCGCTTTTCAGGGCCTCCCTGCGGTACTCCTCCGTGTTACCCAGGGGAACGATGCCGCCGAGGATGTCGAGGAAGCCCGGGGATTTGATCTCCGCGTCCTGGAAGATGAGGTCGCCCTCGGTGATTATTCCGATGAGCCGCCCATCTTCGACGACCGGTGCGCCCGAGATCTGGGCCTCCGCGAACAGCTTGATCGCATCCTCTACGGTGCTCTCGGGCGCCAGGATCGGCCACTCGGCGTGCATAATCTCCCCGACCTTTAGCTCCCGGATATCTTGCTGATTCAATCCTTACACCCCTCACGAAATTACTCGTCCCGTTGATACTACTCCAAAATAGAGGGACCGTACACGCCGAAGGAACGCATCCGCTAGTAGATCTCGCCGAAAGCGCGCGGCAGGTAAGAAAGAAGGTCCGTCGCGACCATGCTCTCGGCGGGCCAACCGCTCTCTTCGAGCCAGAACTGCGCGGCGCGCCCATGCGCCCAGGCACCGGTCCGAGCCGCGTCGTAAGCGTCCATCCCGCGCGCGAGAAGCGCGCCTATTATCCCTGAGAGCACGTCTCCCGTCCCCGCGGTCGCGAGCTGCGCGCCGCCAGTCGAGTTGACCGCCACGTGCTCTGCGTAGGCCACCAAGGTATCCGCCCCCTTGAGAAGCACGCAGCAGCCGCCTTCTACGGCCACCCGCCGCACGGAGTTTAGCCTGCGGGACTGAACCTCCTTCGTGCCCTCCCCCAAGAGCCGGCCGAACTCGCCTGGGTGTGGCGTGATCACGGGCGGCGCGCCCCTCCCGGCGAGGTCCTCTGGCCCCGAAAGATTCGAGATGGCGTCGGCGTCGAGCAAGACCGGAACGTCCGTCTCTTTCAAGGCTCCTTCGACTATCCTCCGGCCTCCCTCCCCGACCCCCATCCCCGGCCCGAGCACGACAGCCGAAGCCTCCTGGACCTGCTCTAAGATGTTGTCTAGAGCGTCCACGCTCATGTTCCCCTCGTCGTCTTCGGGCACCCCGGAGACGAGGACTTCGACGAGCTGGGCGTCGATGAAGGGGGCCACACCCTCGGCGGTCGCAACAAAAATTATCCCGCACCCGGTCCTTTGAGCTCCCCGGGCGACCATGACGGCAGCCCCCGTGGCCATTACCGAGCCCGCAACGACGAGCAGAGACCCGGCGGAGTACTTGTGGGCCGCCTCCGCCCGGCGCGGCACCACACCCTGTAAAGAGTCGATGTCGGTCCACGTCGCCGTCGGCTCCACGTCCGCCTCGGGCGCGATGCCTATATCCACCACGGCGACCTCTCCCGAGTACTCGTATCCCGGCGAGACGACGCACCCGAGCTTCGCCGCGTGAGCGCAGACGGTGAGGTCGGCTTGCACCGCCGCTCCCCACACCTCGCCCGTAGATCCGTCCACCCCTGAGGGCACGTCCACCGCGACGATCGGAGCAGCCGCTTCGTTCATCTTCTCGATGAACCCGGCCTCCTTTTCGCGCACCTCGCCCTTGAAGCCGGTCCCAAGAAGGGCGTCCACGACGAGGTCCGTCCCCTGGATCTCGTCCTCGAATCTGTCCGGGCCGACGAAGCGCACCTTCAGGTTGCGCAAGGCTTCGAGGTTTGTCCGCGAGTCTCCTTCGTACTCGTCCTTAGTAGCAAACACAGCGACTTCAGCGCCGGCCAAGTGCAACTCGCGAGCGATGACGAAGCCATCGCCTCCGTTGTTGCCGCCGCCGGCGACGACGAGCACCCGGCGTCCCTCCAAAGGTCCGAAGTGATCGAGCGTCGCGCGGGTCATCTCGACGCCAGCCCGCTCCATGAGGACGCCGCTCGGGATGCCGAGCCTCTGAGTGCCCTCGTCCGCCCGGGTCATATCCTCGGCCGAGTAGAGCCTCAAAGCATCTCCTCCGGCACGTCCTCGTGCCCCCTTCGACGCACGACGCAGACGGCCACCGCCGAGAGCTCGGAGTGAGTGATGGAGATCTGGAGCTCCTCCTCGCGGACGCCGACCGTGTTGGCGAACCGTTCTATCTTGCCGAAGATGCTTACGGTCGGAGCCTGGCGGGGGCGGCGGACGACCTCGACGCCGTTCCACTGTATGAGGCCGCACCCCAAAGCCTTGGTCACTGCCTCTTTAACGGCCCAGCGACCGGCGTAGTGGCGCTCGGCGAAGCGGAACTTCTCGCAGTAGGCGATCTCGCGCTCGGTGAAGAGCCTCTGGCGGATCCTGGGCGTCCTCTTCAGGGCGAACTTCATCCTCTCGACGTCCACGACGTCCACCCCGATCCCCGGCACCACGAAGTCCTTCATCCTCTCCACGAAGCGCATATTACGCCAGAGCAACTTCCGGCGAAAGAGGGCTTATCATATGGGAGTGGAAGTGAGAGAGCTCGTCATCATCGGCAACCCCGAAGCAGGGCGCGCCCGACGCAAGGACCACCTCAAGCGCTGCGCGGAGATCCTCACCTCCGGCGGCCTCGAGGTCGAGGTATGGCCCACCGAACGCCCGCAGCACGCCACGGAGCTCGCCACTTTGGCCGGGGCGCGCCTCGTCGTCGCCGCCGGGGGCGACGGCACCATCAACGAGGTCGTCAACGGACTCCACAGAGACGCCACGTTGGGCATCCTCCCGTTCGGGACGGCGAACGTCCTGGCGCGAGAGCTCGGGCTACCTTTGAAGGCGGAGGCGGCCTGCGAACGCGTCCTCAGAGGCGAGGAAAGCCGGATAGACGTCGGGATTGCCACGGACCGCGAGGGCATCGAGCGCCGCTTCACCTGCATGGCAGGGTTAAGCTTCGACGCCCACGTTGTAAACGAGGTCACCCCGCGCCTCAAGCGGGTCTTAAAGATACTCGCCTTTCCGCTCGCGGCCTTCAAGGTGTACTCTGAAGGGGATCTGCCTACACTGCACATCGCCTGCGGGGACGAGTCCTACACGACGCAGTTCGCCATCGTCGCCAACGGCCACTACTACGGCGGCGACTTTCGGGTGTCCGATGCCGTCTCGCTCGCGAACGGGGAGCTCGAGGTCGTCCTCGTCGAGCGGGTGAGCCGGCTCTTGAGGCCCGACGTCTTCGCCCGCATCCTGGCGAAGAGGCCCTTGAGCCGCTCCATGCGCTCCTTCTCTGTCAAGGAGTTGCGCGCCGTGTCCCCCGGCGCCTACGCCCCCGTACAGCTGGACGGCGAAGTCTGGGGCAGGCTCCCCATGTCCTTTCACATCGAACCGAACGCCCTGAAGCTAATTCGGTAGCCGAAAGCTACCGGCGCTCTGGGAGGGCGAGGCGCAGTCCGAGGCCAACGAGGACGCCGCCGGTCAACCAGCGCAATCCGTCCGCGAAGCGGGGCCAAGTCCCCAGCCAGTCGCCCACGCTCCCCGAAAAGTAGGCGATGACGCTGAAGATCATCAGGGTGAGCAGCGCGAAGGTCAGCCCGAGAGTCAGCAGTTGCAGGGTCGCGCTGCCCTTGTTCGGGTCAGCGAACTGCGGCAAAAAAATACCAGAAAGAAGGGCGCCACCTTGGGATTGAGCACGTTCGTCGCCACACCCTGAAAGAAGACGCTCCTGAGCATTGCCGGCGCAGCCTCGCCCGAGACGGCCAAGCCCTCTTTGCTCAGCAGCGTCCTTATCCCTAGGTAGCTCAGGTACGCCGCTCCTGCGTACTTCACAACGGAGAAGGCAAGGGTGGACTGCGCCAGCAGCGTGGAGAGCCCGACCGCCGCGAACGCCGAGCGGACGACGAGTCCGAGGCTCGCGTCCGCTGCCGAGACCAGCGCCGCCCCGTGCCCCTGAGAGATGCACGGGTGAGCACGAGGATGTTGTCCGACCCGGAGCGACTATGAGCGTCAGCGAGACCGCCAGGAACAGGATCAGGTTCGGCTCTCCCCAAAAGAGCGTCTCCTTTCCTCGACGGTTTGCTTTTTCTGCTGACGGTTACTCTACGGTCACGCTCTTGGCGAGGTTGCGCGGCTTGTCCACGTCGAGGCCGCGGGCCTTGGCGACGTGGTAGGCGAGGATCTGCAGCGGCACGGCGCAGACGAGGGGGCTCAAGGTCTCCGGCACCGCGGGCACCGGCAGCGTGACCTTCGCCACCCGCTGGGCCGCCTCATCGTCTTTGTGGGCCACGGCTATCACCCGCGCCCCACGGGCCACGGTCTCCTCGACGTTCGAGAGGGTCTTCTCGCGTAGTAAGCCCTCACCGAGGATGGCGACGACGGGGCACTGCTCGTCCACGAGGGCTATGGGCCCGTGCTTCATCTCGCCGGCGGGATACCCCTCGGCGGGGAGGTAGGAGATCTCCTTGAGCTTCAGCGCCCCCTCAAGCGCTGTCGGGAAAGAGACCCCGCGGCCCAAAAAGAGCGCGCATCGTGCCCCCGCGAAGACCTCGACGGCCTCCCCGGTCCGGCCCTCCAAGAGCCCGCTCGTCTCCTCGACCTTCTCTGGCATTCTGCGGAGCTTGCGCCCGATCTCCCGCAGCTCCTCTGCAGAACGGACGCTCTTGGCCCCGGCCAGCTCGAGCGCCAGAAGGTAAAGCGCCGAGATCTGGGTGAGGAAGGTCTTCGTGGCGGCGACCCCGACCTCCGGGCCGGCCTTGGTAAGGAAGACCTCATCGGCCTCACGGGTGATGAGCGACCCTTGCGTGTT
Organism: Actinomycetota bacterium; assembly: GCA_030862075.1. Lineage (GTDB taxonomy): Bacteria > Actinomycetota > Rubrobacteria > Rubrobacterales > Rubrobacteraceae > Rubrobacter_F. Next base: position 8,423 of record JALZEL010000225.1, read on the forward strand.
GGTCACGGCTAGGACCCGCCCCCCGAAAGCCCGTGCCGTTTCGATGGCCGCTAGAGTGTCCGTCGTCTCTCCGCTCTGGGAGATGGCGACGATGAGGGTATTTTCATCCCCTACCGGCTCGGCGTAGCGATACTCGCTCGCTACGGCGACCTCGACGGGCAGGCGGGAGAGGCGCTCGATGGCGTACTTGCCCAAAAGCCCCGCGTGATAGGCCGTTCCGCAGGCGACGACGACGACCCGCTCGACGCCCGCGAGGTCGAGATCTAGCTCGGAGAGGTCCACCGCGCCCTCGGCGTCGAGGCGGCCCACCAGGGTGGCCCGGAGGGCGGCAGGTTGTTCGTGGATCTCCTTGAGCATGAAGTCCTCGTAACCGCCGAGCTCTATCGCCTCGGCCGACCAGTCCACCTCGAACGTCTCCCGCTCGACAGGCGCGCCCGAGAGCGTAAAGATCTCGACCGACGAGTCGGTCATGACCACGACCTCGCCGTTCTCCACGAAGAGGAACTTCCTCGTGTTGCCGAGCAGGGCCTGCACCGCGCTCGCCAGAAAGTTCTCACCCTCCCCGAGACCCACTACCAGCGGGCTCTGGTGACGCGCCGCGACTATGGTCTCTGGCGCGTTTGCGCTCATCGCCGCGACCGCAAAGGATCCTTCGAGGCGCTTCAGCGTCCCCACGAACGCCTCCCGCAAGGGCTCCCCGGCAGCCACCCTCTGCGCCAAGAGGTGCGCGATGACCTCCGTATCGGTCTCCGAGCGGAACTCGCAGCCACGACTTATCAGCTCCTCCCTTAGCTCCACGTGGTTCTCAATGATGCCGTTATGGACCACCACCACCTCGGGTTCTGGCCCTCCACCGCCCGTGTGCGGGTGGGCATTAGCTTCGCTGGGACGCCCATGTGTCGCCCACCGGGTGTGACCCACGCCGGCCCGCACCTTCAAGAAGTCCCTGTCACTTACGGCGCTCGTCAGATTGGCGAGGGGCCCCACCTCTTTGGCCGTCTCTATCCCAGAGTCGGGCAGAGCCAGGGCCAGCCCAGCCGAGTCATAGCCTCGGTACTCGAGGTTCTTCAAGCCGTCAAGGAGAACCTCGACGCACCGCTCCCTACCCACGTAACCTACGATCCCGCACACGATAATGCACCTCCGATACTCGTCCTGGCATAGGGCTCCCGGACAACCAGCGTCCTCAATGGGACTCAAGAAGGAGGCAAAGAGAAGCTTGAGAATTGCCGGACCCGGGAGGCGTTTTGTCCCCGGCGTCGCCGCCGAGATTTGTCGCCGCCCTAACGACCGTCCGCGATAGCCGAGACGCACCCGCCGAATAACTCGATGAACGTCTACCTCGTCAACTCCCTGACCAGTTGATCGACTGATGGAGAGTTCTGGCGCTTTGTTTCGCTTCTCTTCTGCCGACCCTGAGGTCCCGCGTTCACTACACTTCCCTTGTCGGCCGTACGTTCGTTTTTCTTTAGCGATCCTCGCGATCTCGTTTGCACCGATACTCCAGACGTTTCAGAGTAATCCTTCTGGGACGAAAAGGGAAGGGGCGAAATTGGTTGGCCCAAGCGGTTGTGGTCGAAAGCGTCAGAGGACGAAGATACAGGCGATCACGAGCGGTGGCGTTATCCGCTACGATTGGGGAGTGAAGGAACGTGGCGAGAAGGGCGAGATCCGCTTCACCGTACGCCCCGGAAGGCGGGAAGACGCCGCCGCCGCGGCCCGGCTCTGGGTGCGGAGCGCGGAGGAGCACACCCTTTACGACTCCGTCTACGCCACCGCCCCCGACGCCGAGAAGATCATGCGCCGCTTCCTAGCCGACCTCTCCTCAAGCTCTCACTCCTGCCTCTTCGTCGCCGAGAGAAACGGCGAGGTGATCGGGTTTCTCTCCGGCGAGCTTCGCGAAGGCTCCCCCGCCTTCGAACCCAAGACCTGGGCCGCCATCGAAGATGTCTACGTCGCCCCTGGCCACCGGAGCCTGGGGATAGGCCACGCCCTCTTCGACGAATTCCGAAAGTGGGCCAAAGAAAAAAGCGCCCACGGTATCTCTTTACAGGCCGCCGCCGGCAACGCCCGCGCCCGCAGATTCTACAAAGAGCTGGGCTTCCGCGAGGTCTCCGTCTACGAGGTGAAGGAGTTGTAGACGTCGGCATTTCGGCCGCTCAACTTGTCAGCGAAGAGCCGAAGTGCCGCCGAGCTAAAAAGCGTAGGAACGTGAGAGCACCCGTACGCCCTCCTCCGGCTCGTAGCCCAAAGCCTCGTAGAACCCCGCCGCCTTGCTGTCCGTTTGAACCTCGACGTAGGAGACGCCACGCGCCCGGCACTGCGTCCCCACCGCCTCGATAAGCACCCGACCGGCGCCCTGCTGCCGGGCGTCCGGCCTCACGTAAAGGTCTTCGACGCTGGCGAAAGGGGCGCCCGCGGAGACGTCGAGACGGAAGGCAAGCACAGCCACCCCGACGAGACGCCCCTCCACCCGGGCTACAAGCACCTCGACATCTCCCCTTTCGACGGCCCGCGCGAGTCGCTCGGCGAACGGGGGCGGTACGGGATCACTGTCCCTCAAGAACTCTTCGAGGAGCTTTAGGGGTTCGGCGAGCCTGTCGGGAGCGGCGGCGCGAACCTCGATCCTGGGACCCAGTCTCAATGAGCGGGGGTATATGCGGCGAGTCTCGTGGCTGCCCCCACGGCAGCGTCTATCTCCTCGTCGCCGACGTCCAGGTGGGTTACGAAGCGTATGGTGTTCTTGCTCCGGGGTGTGGCACGCACGCCCTCCCCGGCGAGGGTCCGCAAAAAGCCGTCGGCATCCCCGACCTCGACGAGCACGATGTTGGTCTCCGGCGGCTCTACCCGGTAACCGGCCTCGGCGAGGCCCACGGCGAGCCTCTTCGCCCGTTCGTGGTCCTCGGCGAGCCTCTCGACGTGATGCTCGAAGGCGTAGAGGGAAGCGACGGCGATGACGCCGGCCTGGCGCATCCCGCCTCCGAAAGCCTTGCGGGCGCGCCTGGCCTCCCGGATGACCTCCTCGTCCCCCGCCAGCAAGGACCCCACTGGGGCGCCGAGACCCTTGGAGGAGCAGACGGAGACGGTGTCGGCGTGCTCGCACCACTCGCGAGCCGGGATGCCGGTCGCGACTTGCGCGTTGAAGAGCCGGGCCCCGTCGAGGTGGACCTTGAGCCCCAGCTCTCTCGCCTCGGCCGCGACAGTGGCGAACTCCTCTAAAGGAAAGATCTTGCCCCCAGCGACGTTGTGGGTGTTCTCCAGGCACAGGAGCTTCGGGCGGGGGAAGTGGACATTCTCGGGGCGGACGGCGGCCCTTAGAGCCCCGGGCGTGATGATACCGCCTTCGCCGGGAACGGGCCGCACCTGGACGCCGGAGAGGAGGGCCGGGGCGCCAGCCTCGTAGTTGAAGATGTGGGCGGCTTCGTGCAGCACCACCTCGTCGCCGCGCTTGGTCGCGACGTGCACCCCGATCTGGTTCGTCATCGTCCCCGAAGGACAATAGAGGGCCGCCTCTTTGCCGAGGAGCTCCGCCACGTACTCCTCCAGCCTGCCTACCGTCGGATCCTCCCCAAATACGTCGTCCCCGACCTCGGCCTCGGCTATCGCCCGGCGCATCACCTGCGTCGGCCGGGTCACGGTGTCGCTGCGAAGATCTATCAAAAGCCCCTCCTCATCCGCCGCCCTCCAACTCCTCGAACACTTGAGCCGTCGTGCCGAAATGCACCTTCGCCACCTTCTGAAGCCCCTCGAACCCCCGCTCCTCGACTACGCGTCGGGCGGCCTCGAAGACATGCGTCGCCCCCCGGGGAAGCTCGAACCCCACCTCTTCGGAGAAGGCGTCCATCTCCTCCAGATACCACGCCCGCGCCAAAACGGAAGCCGCCGCGACCGCCACGTCGTCTTCCGCCCTCGGCCTTACCACGAGCCGCACCCCCGGCGGCACGTACGGCTCGATGTACGAACGAGCCGCCTTCGCGAACTCATCCACTACGAAAAGTTCGACGCCGGCCTTGAGCTCGTCGAATATTTGTACGTTGACTTCAGCTAGAAGCTTGTTGACGTTATTGCCAGCGGCTCGCCTGCGCGCCTCGTAGTCACGAGGACGAAGGACGACGACACGCGCGTTTCCCGGGCCCACGGACTCTACGATGCGTCGGGCAAGGTTTGTGGCCCCAATGACGCTGAGCGTCTTGGAGTCTCTTGCCCCGATCTCGCGCAGCTCTGGGGCCGCTTGCTCGCCCGAGGCTCGCACGCCCGCGACCACCAGCGGCCCGAAGTAGTCTCCCTTACCGGCCTCGTCCGCGCCCACTCGCGGTGTCCCATCCGACTTGGTCGGACTCTCAGTACCGCGCTCCGACCCGGTGCTCGTCCGGGAGATCCGCCAATCCTCGAGCACGTCCAGCAAGGTTGAAGGTCTACCTCCGGTAGATATTTTCCCCGAAGTGTAGACGTTCAGCACTGCGGTCTCCGGGCCGCGAGTTACGCGGTACTGAGTACCGTAGTCTATGGGCCGGCTGAAGCGGATCTCCGCCCCCGACTCCTCGAGGAGGCGGCTGAGATCGTCGGGTACGCCGTTCGCTGGCGCTTCGCTCACCGGGCCTCGAAACCGGAGAGGCCTTCCGGCGTTTCCTCTTCCACGGAGACGTTATCGACGTCCGCGCCTGACGGGCCGCTTTCGCACCAGTCGATCATCTGGCGCACCGCCTCTGACTCGCCCTCGAAGACCGCCTCGACCCGTCCGTCTTCGGTATTGCGGACCCAACCGCTCAAGCCAAGCTCCTCGGCCTGCTCTCGCGTAGCGTCCCGGAAGAATACGCCCTGTACGTGGCCCGAGACGAAAACGTGCGCCCGTTCTTCGTCAGCCATCTCTCCTCCTTGGCTCTCTGCTTGTCATGGTAAGTTTACCCGGGATTACCAGCACCTTGCCGCTTATGCTAGCCTTAATCCCGCTATGAGGCCGGAAGAGCAGATCCTGGCGGGCGAGCAGGCCAACAAAAGGAGGGCCGCCAATGGGAGGTCCCTCCTGACGCTGGTCATCCCCACGCGCAACGAGGTCAGCAACGTCCCCCGCCTGGTGCGGGAGCTCAAGGACGCCCTATCGGGGGTAGACTACCGGGTCGTCTTCGTGGACGACTCGAACGATGGAACGCCGGAGGTGATCCGGGCTTTAAGCGAGGAGGATGGCCGAATCTTATTGATCCACCGTGAGCAGAACCAGCAGGGCGGCGGTCTCTCGACGGCCGTGATGACGGGTATGGACGCGGTCGCAAACGAGAGCGAGTACACCTGCGTACTGGACGCTGACCTCCAACACCCCCCCGAGAAGGTGCGCGAGATGCTCGAAACGGCCAAAGCCTCGGGGGCGGACGTCGTGGTGGCGAGCCGCTACGCTCGGGGCGGCAGCTACGCTGGCCTCCCGGGACTGGCGCGTAAGGCGGTCTCCGTCGGCAGCAAGTACCTGTCCCAGATCGTCTTCAAGGAGGCGAGGAAGACCACCGACCCGTTAACCGGCTTCTTCCTCATCAAGAACTCGGCCATCTCGGGTATCCAGTTCAGGCCCACCGGGTTCAAGATCCTCCTTGAGGTCTTGGTCTGCGCCCCGGAGCTAGAGGTGGCCGAGGTGCCGCTAAACTTCCGGGCGCGCACCGCTGGGGTCTCGAAGGCCACCTACGGTCAGGGCTTGAGTTACCTGGCGCATATAGCCAGCCTCTTCTGGTACGTCCCCTCGGCGGGGCGATTCTGGAAGTTCGCCCTCGTGGGAGCCTCGGGGGTGCTGGTGAACCTGCTGACCCTGATAGCCCTAGTCGAGTACTTCGGCGCCAACCCGACCGTGGCCTGGATGGCGGCCGTGGCCGTGAGCATCCTGAGCAACTTCCTGCTAAACAACGCCTTTACCTGGCGCGACATCCGGCACTCCAGCCGGATCCACTTCCTCTTGCGCGGGGCTCTCGCCTACCCGGTGGCAATCGTGGCCCTGGGGGCGAACTTCGCGGTTTACTACCCCCTGATCACGTACGTCAGCTCCGACTTTCCCTACTATGCGATCGCCGCCTTCTTGGGGATAGTCGCCGGGACGAGCTCGAACTTCATCCTGAGCTCCCGCCTCGTCTTCCGTCTCCCCACACCGGAAAGCCTCGACCCCGCGTCCCCACCGGAAAAGATCGCCGAAGAGACGCGCAAGGAGCTCAAAGCAGACTGGGTCGGCCTGATAAGAGCCGAGGATCTCTCCCCTATCGCACGGGCATCTGCCGGGGCCGGCGACACACCGCCGCGCCCCCTCACGACCGACGACAAGAGCGCCGTAGAGCTCGTGCTGCGCACCTCTCAGCCCACCCTGGTGGTGACCGGCCCCAGGCGCCTCCCACAAGCCCGCACTAACACCCGCTGGACGAGCTCCTTGGCGGTCCCGGTCCTCGACGGGGACCGGCCGGTGGGCGTCGTCTACGCCGCGCGCAACTCCACCGAACAGTTCACCGAAGAAGACCTCCGCTGGCTCACCGCCTACGCCAGCACCTCCGGCCCCATCTTCTATTAGCGGTCAGCACTCGGCCGTCAGCTACTTCACCAGCGGTGTTCATGGCTTTTTGCACGGTGCAACGGCTAACGGGCACTCGGAGACAGAGACTACCGGGCACAACAGGTTTGTATACGGGTGACGTGTGGCGAACCCCTTTCTCGATCCCTTGTCGATAGCTGCCAGCTAGAGAATCCGGGGGCGCCCGATACATATACGGCAACGCCCCCAAGAACGACGGGACCCTCCCCCCAAAGGCCCCGCTCCAGGGACCTCACCGCCCCCCTCCAAAG
>JALZEL010000228.1 GCA_030862075.1 Actinomycetota bacterium
ACTACGGCGATAGATCGCGGCATCCGAAAAGCCACTCCCATGCGCTTGGCCCGGCCCAGCGGCCGCAGAGACATAGAGCAAGGTCGGGTCCTCCTGATCCACGGTCAGCCCCCACACGTAGCGGTGCTTGATCCCAGCATCGGCCGCCTCCCAGCTCTCCCCGAAGTCCTCGCTCTCGGCAAACCCTCCGCCAGCGGCCTCGCAGAGCATCTCTGGGGCTGCGGCATGCGTGGCTAGGGTGTGGCAGTCGGCGTAGGCTCCGGGCCGCTGATCTTCCCAGGACTCCCCACCATCCGGGCTGCGTACCACGCCGCCGAGCTCTATCCCGGCCACGATGAGGTCAGGATCTTCGGTAGAGAGGGCGATTGAGCGGACGTGGGAGGTCCAGGGCCGGGGCGGGAAGCTCCAGGTGGAAGACGAAGGTAGGTTCTTCAGGCCCTCCAACTCCCGCCAAGACTCGCCGCCATCCCGGCTCACGAACAGACTGCTCGGTTCCGTTCCCGCGTAGAGGGCCCCGTCCACCGGCGAGACCGCGACCGCGGTGATCCTGGGGTGTGTCACTCCGGAGTGAAGATGTTCCCAAGTCCTGCCGGCATCGGAGCTCTTGAAGAGCCCCTCGTCTGACGTCCCGGCGTACACCGTGTCCGGATCCTTGGGGTCTACCGCTAGACACCGGGCTCCGCGTTCTTCCAAGGTAAGTCTTACCTTACCGTTCTCTACGATAGCCACGGCGCTTGCCGCGGCCGTACACAGGCGAACCATCCAGAACTTCCCTTCGTCCTGCCCCGTCGCGTGGGGTTGTTAATCTCTCACGCGGGACCGTGCTTGCCTCTATTTCTGAAGGAAGTGTATGCGATACAGTCCGTTTATCCCACAAAGCGTGTGCAGAGCCGGCATATCATCCCTGTCCGACAGTATCCTCTCATAGAGAAGTCCGTACTGATGAACCCAAAACCGCCGGTCGCCCCGGTCGCTCCCCTTCTGGAGGCGCTCTTGAGCTTGGATAAGCCCTTTTCGTGACCGGCCGATTTCAGGGTGGGGGATGGGCCGTTTGACCGCGTCACCGATCGTCTCTCGGTACGGCGACCTTCTCGGCGGCAACGAGAGCGGGACGGCAACGCCTGGATAAGCTAGGTGCTCGACGCGTAGCCTAGCGTCGGGGGGACGCGAGACCGGACACGAGGGAGGTGCCGATTGCCGCCGAACCCGTCCTCTGAAGAAGCCGGGGTTCTAGTGGTGGAGGCGAGCCAGGCCGGGCTCGGCGCCGCCGAGGCCGCAACCCGGAGCGGGGCCGAAACGCTCCTGATAGATGCCGCCCCGGAGGTCGGGGCGTGCCCCAACGCGGCCACGCTCCTGTGGAGCCGCTCTGGCGGCGCACCGGTCTTCCCGTGCCCGAAGACGTGGGGGAGTGGGAGCTCTCGGGGCTGCGATTGGGCGGGTCACCGAAGCTGGAGAACCGTTAGGAGCGGGGTACGTGTGGAGTGCTAACTACCCCTTCCGAAGATTATCCTTGCGGCACGAGCGCGAGCGCCCGCACGGGGCTTCCGGTTCCGCCGGTGAGCTTCAGTGGTGCCATGAACAGCAGCGCGCCGGTTCGCGGCAACGCGCCCAGGTTCGCGAGCTGCGTGACGCCGTACTTCCCCGCACCCATGAGGTAGTAGTGGGCCGGGAACGGCGGGTCGAACTCGGCAGCCATGCCCGCATCGATGCCGACGGTCTCCACCCCGACGCCGACGAGAGGACTCTCCTCGGCGATCCAACGGGCGCACTCGACGTCGAAGCCGGGTGACCGTGGGTTGCCGTCTTGCGCGTTCAGGAACGCTTCCGCGTCCTGGGCGCGTGCGTCCCATCCCGTGTGTAACAGTAGCCAACCGCCTTCGGGCAGCGGTCCGTGCTCGTCTTCGAACGCGCGCACGTCGTCGACGGTGAGCAAGTAGTCGGGATCCTCGGCGCTCTCGGCGGACCTGTCGATCACAACCGCCGGGGCGACGAGGTGGCGAGGCGGCACCTGCGAGACGTCTATACTGTCGCGGCCGCTGATCCAGTGTATAGGCGCGTCGAAGTGCGTGCCAACGTGCTCGCCGATCTCGAGCCAGTACCAAGCCCACGCGGGCCCGCGCTCGTCGTAGCGGCTTATCTCGTGCCGTTTCAGGCCCGGTGTTTGCGAGAACTCTTCGGGAAGCCGGATGACCGGGGTGCGTTCGTTCAAGGGCTGGGTCAGGTCCACGATCTCGACGGCGCCACTACCGAGCGCCTCGACGAGGGACGTAACTGGGTCGTGCGACATCATCTGGTGCCTCCTCTCAATGGGCGCGGAACGCCTCCTCGAGCCACTCGGCTCGTACCTCCGGGTTGACCTTGGCGTCGATCACCAGCGGGCGCTCTCGGCGTTCTAGCCAGTCTTGGATCGGCGCTAGGTCTCCCTTATTGCGGACCGTGATTCCCTCGGCCCCCGCCGCCCGCGCGAGCGCGGCGAAGTCGGTGTCGGGGAAGCGTGCAAGCTTCACCGAGCGCCCCAAAGGGCCGAAGTGGTGCACCTCCGCGCCGTAGGCCGCGTCGTTGTAGATCACGACGAGCATCGGCAGGCGGTAGCGGGCGGCAGTCTCCAACTCTCCCAGAGCCATCAAGGCGCCGCCGTCGCCTATAGCGGCGACGGAGAGCCGCTCGGGGCGTGCGACCGCGGCCCCGATCCCGCTGGCGAGCCCCAGGCCCACCGACTGAAAGGCGTTGGGGAAGACGAAACCCTTCTGGTCGGGCACATCGAGGTACATCGACGGGTAGCCGAGGAAATGTCCGGAGTCTGTGCAGACGGTGCGTTCCGGCGGCAGCAAGTCGTCGAGCGCGACGCTCAGGGTACGCGGGTCGATGTAATCGTCGGTGCCGAGGTCCTCGTAGGGTTCATCGCGAGCACGACCCGCGGAGATCTCGCGTTCGAGCCCGTCGCTTCGAAACCCTTTCCCGCGTACGCCCCGCCGTTGGAGCTCTTCGACGATGGCCCGAGCGGCTCCTGCGGCGTCTCCGACGACGCCGACGTCGGCGCGATGGAGCCGGCCGATCGCCTCCTCGTCCAGATCCACCTGCACCACCCGCGCTTCGGGCGAGAAGAGTTCGCCGTGACGCACGGTCCAGTGGTTCAGCGACGCGCCGAAGGCGAGAACGATGTCCGCCCGCCCCAGCAACTCTACGGCGAGCGACGAGGAGAAGCCGCCCGCTATCCCTATAGAGTACGGGTTGCCGGCAAAGAGCCCGTGCCCCATCGCGCTGGTCGCCAGCACCGCGCCCACCCGGTCTCCCAGGGCCTCAAGCGCCTCGCGCGCCCCAGCGAGGGCGGCACCGCGCCCCGCAACGATGGCCGGCCGGCTCGAGGAAGTGAGCAGATTCGCGACCTCGGCCACCGAGCGGCCTGACGGGCCCGGCGGCTCCAGCGCCGGCCAGTCTGAGACGACCGGCAGTTCGTTGGGGCAGTGCTCTTCCACGAGGTCAATCGGGACCTTCAGGACGACGGGGCGGCGCTCGACCCGCGCGCGCCTGAGCGCTCGCGCGGTGTCCGCGGCGGCAGTCTGCGCTGCGCGGACGCGCTCGGCGATAGCGCCGGCATGCGTCGCCAGGGCATCTTGGTCGATCTTGAAGTTCGACCAAAGCGTTGCGGCTGGCACGTCGGCGGCCAGCACGAGCAGCGGCGTGTGGGCCTTCGCGGCCTCCGTAAGCCCCGTGAGCGTGTTCGTAAAGCCTGGGCCCTGGTGGACGCTGACGACTCCTACCTTACCGCACGCTCGCGCGTAGCCGTCGGCCATCGTGACCGCCCCGCCTTCGTGCCGGGAGGAGTAGAATGCAGTGCCCTCTTTGTGCAATGCGTTCGTGACTGCGAAGTTGCCGCTACCGACGAGCCCGAAGAACGCCTCAACCCCGCGATCGGCCAACACTCTCCCGATGGCTTCGGAGACTAGCACCGCTAACCTCCCCGAGCCGTCGTGTGGCTGGTTGTGCTCCTCCCTGGCACGCACGACGGCGGAGCGACAGCCCGTAGGCCGGCAGTAATGAGGCTCGTCACCTTCGCCCTCTCCCCATTCTTTTCGCTAGGTCCCCAGGATCTGGTCCGAACCATAAAGCAATGCAGAGGCTCGCGCAACCGACAAAGCAGTCCGCTACGCGGGCCTCACCCGAGTCGATACGCCCGTCTATAGCTCCGGATAAACTGTGGAGTCGTTCGGGAGTGGGGACGATTGTAAGTCCGTTGGCTCACGCGACGTGAACGTGCACTCTATGCCGAGCACCTCGTCCCGCCCGACCACCTCAAAGCCGTAGCGCTCGTATAAGCGGACGTTTCGCGCCGCCTCGGTCTTCAGGTAGGCCAACCCTCGCGTTGGGCGACCAGCTCCTAAAAAGCTCCGAGCAGCTGGCTGCCGATACCCTTTCCCTACACGGCGACCCGCACGGCGAACGGTCCCAGGTGCTGGTGCGGCTCGGCCAAGTCGTGGGCGACCCAGTCAGCGCCCCAGGCGCGGCAGTTGTGGCGGGCCGACGGTGGCAGCCTCGGTGCTCCCGGACGTGCGCCTCCCCGCGATGGCTGATCAGGTACGCCGCGCCATCACTGGCACTACGAGAACGCGTGGAGCTTCGATGGCGATACCGACCAGATCTACGCTTCGAGCGACAGCTCGGGCGGCCACCTCGCCGATGTGCTCCTCACGAGAGTTGGGGAATACGAGGTACCCGAGGCCGTAATCAAGGGCAGCCTCTGCGCGAGCGGGATGTTCGACCTCCGCCTGTACTCCTGAGCTCGCGTGGCTCCTATGTGGAGCTATGCGAAGAAGAGGAGGAAGCGTTCTCGCCGATCCGCCACATCGAGCGAATTCGTAGCCCGGTGATGTCGCCTATGGCGATGAGGAGAGCCCGACTTCAAGCGCTAGTCCCGCGACCGTGTGTCCGCGCGCGAAGAGGCCGGACCCCCACGAGCTGATCGAACCGGCGACACGGACCACTTCGAGTGGTTCGACAATGGCCGAGAAGAACAGCGCACTCGCCTGGCGGCGCTAGACCAGATGAGCCTGACGGCTTAATAGATCGCTTGATCGCGACGTCCGCTGGCGATAAGGAGTAGTTCCGAGAACCCGCCGTGGATCACCACCCGACAACTTTCCATCTTCTTGCCCGTGACGCTAAGTCAGGCACAGGGCCACAAGGGCTCTACTTTAACAACTGGGCATTGCTAGGGGTGCTGCTCGCTTGCGTGCTGTGCTCGATCCCCGCCTTGCGAGCAAGGTAGTTTAAATCTAAAGTAAGCTAGGTAATGAAGTAAGCTAGGGGCGAACGATGGCAAAGGGAAGCACATGAAGGTAGTCTGCATCGGCGGTGGGCCTGCGGGACTTTATACCGGCATCTCGATGAAGCTGCGCGATCCGGATCATGAGATCACCGTGGTGGAGCGCAACCCTGCCGGGGAGACGTTCGGGTGGGGCGTGGTGTTCTCGGATGAGACGCTGGAGAATCTGCGCGAGAACGACCCGGTTAGCGCGGAGCAGATCGCCGACAACT
>JALZEL010000234.1 GCA_030862075.1 Actinomycetota bacterium
GACGGCGGAGAGCGGACGCGGGTTCATGCCGTAGTAGGGAGCGATGACCTTCAGGCGGTCGTCGGTACAGGCCCAGGCTATGGCGAATCCGCCGCCCAGGCAGAACCCGATCGCGCCGAGCCGCTCACCGTCTACGTAGGGCTGCTCGGCGAGGACGCTAAGGGAACTTTTGAGGCCCCGGATGCCGCCGTTGTCGAAGGGTCTGATGAGCATGTCGCCCACGAAGCGGGCCATGCACACAGCGCGGTTGCGCCCGGCGAAGAGGTCAACCGCGAACGCCACGCAGCCCTCGCCGGCGAAGCGTTCAGCGATCCTTTTCATGTCGTCGCTCACGCCGAAGGCCTCGTGGATGAGCACGACGCCAGGGAGAGGTCCCTTGCCCTCGGGTCGGGCGAGGTAAGCCCCGAGGTTTTCGTCGCCGGAACGAAACGAGACCGTTCGGGTCATAATGGGCATGATGCTCCTTCCTCTACTCCGGGTCACGTCTCTCGTCCAGAGGACGCAGGACAACGACCAGGATCTCACGTTCCGTGCGCCCTTGTTAGTCCTCGTATGGGGGTACATCTCGAGGAAACGCGCCCGGTGCCGGCGCTTCTCCTCGCCTCTGGCCTCCTCCGCTTTGACGCGTACCATGCAGCGACCGATCTCGACCGTCGCCTCGGGGTTGGCCTGCAGGTTTAACCACCAGACCGGATGCGTCAGGGCTCCGCCTTTGGAGGCCACGACGACCAAGTTCTCGTCGTCGGCGAGGTACAGGAGCGGGCTCGTGCGTTGCTTGCCGGTCTTGCGCCCGGTGGGATGTGATGTCCACTGCGTAAAATTTTTCGCTTCGTGAGAAGACACCATTAAGCTCGGTCGTGCCGTCGGCGTGGGTGTAGACCTTGAGCCTGAGTATCTTGTAGATGCGTTGGCGCCTGTCGGGCGTGAGAGCGTCGAGCGCGGCAGGCGTCATCTGGGCATAGGACTCTAGGAGGGCATCCTTGTCCTTCTCCAGCTCCTCCAGGACCTTCTGGCGGCTCTGTAAGGCCTCCAGCTCCCTTTCAGCTGCCTTGCGGGTGTTCTCTAGCTCGGCCAGGGCTTCGTCCAGCTCGTCATCGCTCATGTGCCCTTTAGCAGCGAGTCGTAGATAACCGCGGCGTTCCTGCTCGACCTCTGAGAGCTTTTCAAGCCACGCCTTGGCCTCGTGCTCGGGGTCACCGCGCATGCCCGCCCGCTCGGCTTCTATCATCTCCTCAAGCCCGGATTTGAGCCTTTGCGGGTCTTTGAGTAGGGAAGAGACGAACTCCCACACCCATTCCTCCAGCTTTTCGGCACGCCGTCCCTTGCCGTTCCGGCACACCCGCCCGGTCTTGTTCTGCGTACTCGGGCACCCATAGTAATTGTAGAAGACCCCCTCCTTCCCGGCGTGCTTCCTGTGGGTTTGCCGTAGATACCTGCCGCACTCGCCGCAGGCCGCAACGCCACCCGACAGCTCCCAGAACCGTCTGCCGGCCGACGAGGGCCTCGCATTCTCCCTGATAGCGTCTCTTGCAGCGTCCACCAAGGAGCGTGTGATTCCCGAGTCGGGTACCGGCACTCCTATCCACTCCTCACGGGGCCTTATCGTAGTCTCTTGCTTGTCGCGATACCTGCGCTCGCCGTCGGGACCGAACTCGGCAACCGGCCTCACCTTGGTCCTGCGCCTGCCGTACCAGGAGACCCCGTAACGCTTCTTAGGGTCCAGTGCGGCGACGACCGCCGCGGGCAGGTTCCCTAGCGAGCTGAGTTCTTCGGTAGAGTGAGGCCTGTAAGAGTCGTCTCGGAGCATTTGGCGGAGCGTCGTCTGGCTCCAGCGCTTTCCTCCGCCAGGCGCCGGGACCTCCTCCGCCTCTAGCGTGGTCTTCACCCTCCACATCGGCGTGCCCGAAGCGACCATCTCTATGATTCGCCGCACCACTCGCATAGCGACATCGTCCACCAAGTAGCCCGTGCGGCCCTCATCAAAGCGAAAGCCGTACTTGGGCGTGTGGCTGGCGATGAGCTTGCCCTCACGCGCTTTGCGGAGCTTGCCGCGGCGTGTCCTTTCAGCTGTCTTCGCCCGCTCAAACTTCGCCAGCTGGTCGAGAATACCGTCTGTGAGTTCGCCCTCTGGAGAGTCATCTCCTCTATCGTTCAGAGCCCTTATCTTCGTCCCGTACTCCTCGAACTCTCGGCGGAGCAGGTAGTGGTAGGCTGGCTCACGAGCGAAGCGGTCCCGGTCCTGAGCAAGGACCACCGAGACCCCGCCGGCCGCCACGAGGTCCCGCACGCGGTCCATGCCCGGACGCTCCAGACTCACCCCGCTCTGGCCAGGGTCTCGGACCTCCTCGAAAACCTTGTAACCCTCACGGTTCGCATACCCCCGCAAGGCTTCTAGCTGCTGCGCGAGGGAGTAGCCGCTCCTTGCTTGCTCGTCAGTGGACACACGGGCGTAGAGGATAGCCCGCTTGGGGCCGTGGCCATTCGTACTGTGCATCCTTTAGTCTCCCTTCATAAGCACTCTGGGTTCAACGCCCAACGCCTCGGCTAGCTTACGGATGGTGCGGGGTTGGGCTTCGCGCTTGCCGGTCTCCAGTTGGCTAATTGAGTCGTGCGCTATCCCTGTAATATGCGAGAGGTCTCGTTGAGAGAGCGCTCGTTCTCGCCTTAGCTGTCTGAGCCGCTCCCCATCCACTCTCGTAAACTACTGTACACACGAGCATTGTACTACCAATATACAAATAAAACAATGCGACCCTAGGGCACAAAAAAGGCGGGCCGGGGGGTCCTTTGGGGGCTCCGGCCCTTTTCTCCGGCAAAATATTCTGTTGGGGGATGCGTCGGGCTCAATTAGCTGGCATCATGCTGGTGGAAGGGATAATCCATCAAACAGTGAATAAGAAATAGGCCGTGCAGGAGACTACCAGGTGAGCGAAGAATTTAAGAACCGGCTTCTGGTTCATGCAAAAACTGTGGTTGACCGTGCAGAACAGGCACACAGCGAGGAGGCGACAAAGCAGATTCTCATCATCCCGTTCTTCCAACTCCTCGGTTACGATCC
>JALZEL010000261.1 GCA_030862075.1 Actinomycetota bacterium
GTCCTCACCCTCATGCCGAAAGCACTCAACCAACTCCGGAGACTCTGGCTCAGAACGCGCTAAACTGATCTCTGCCATCAGGACCTCGATTCCTGGTGGTCGGGCCTCGGGGTGTTCCCAGCACCGCCGGGGCCGCTTCTTTATCTGACACCCTTATTATAGACTAGTTGTACATCATTGTCAACTAGTGTACAATAGTGACAGAAGAAATTCATGGAGGAGATGGCTACCATGCAGACAGTGGAAGAAACCTACTACACGCTTTCGGAGATCGCCGAGAAGTTGAAGGTGAGTTATCGGACAGTGTACCGGTGGGTACAGGCCGGGGACCTGGCAGCATACAAGCTAAAGGGTGAGTACCGGGTTACGGACCGAGACTTGAATAAGTTCCTAGAGGAGCGAAGGACGCCCAGATCAGAGCGTCGCGAGCCCAATAGGACGGAGGGCGACAATGCCTAGCACCAACGGCCACAGCCTCCAGCGAGCAATCCTCTACGCCCGCGTATCCACCGAAGAGCAGGCACGAAGCGGCTACTCCCTGGCACAGCAGCTCGAAGCGCTACGGGACTACGCGTCCCGAGAGCGTTACGAGGTCCTCGAGGAAGTCATCGACCCCGGCCAGAGCGGGGCGTCCCTGGAGCGGCCGGGCATGGACCGGGTTAGGGACCTAGTAGCCGCCGGTGGCGTGGTGGTGGTGCTAGCACAGGATCGGGACCGCTTCGCTCGCGAACCCGCCTATCACTACCTATTGCGGCGTGAGTTTGAGGAGCATGGGACGAAGATCCGAGCCCTGAATGACCGGGGTGACGACTCACCAGAGGGTGAGCTCACGGATGGAATCCTCGACCAGCTGGCCAAGTTCGAGCGGGCCAAGCTCGCCGAGCGCAGCCGCCGGGGGAAGATGAGGAAGGCTCGCGAAGGGTATGTTGGCGTGGCAACACCCAAGTACGGTTTCCGGTACGACGAGGCAAGGACCCATCTGATCGTCTACAGGCCGGAGATGGAGGTGGTTGAGAAGGTGTTCCGGATGGCGGCGGAAGGGCTCGGCGTACGATCGATACAGACCCGCCTCCGCCGAGAAGGCATTCTGTCTCCTAAAGGGGGAGAGGCGTGGGACACCCGCGTGCTGCGGCAAATGGTGGCGAGCGACATCTACCGCCCCCACACCCGAGAAGAACTCACCAGGTTGGTCGCGCCGGAGGTAGTCGCACGGCTCGATCCCAGCAGAGAGTACGGCATATGTTGGCTCAACCGGCAGAAGACCAGCCTACGTACGGTTTCGGAGCCGGATGGGAACGGCGGACGGCGCTACAGGAAGCGCAAGACCACCAAGGTCAGGGAAAGGGAAGAATGGATAGCCGTGCCGGTACCGGCCTGCCTGCCCAGAGCCCTAGTGGATCAGGCTCGCACCACTATGGACAACAACAAGGGCGCCGAGCGTAAGTACCTGGCCCGGGAGTGGGAGCTCAGGGGCCTCGTGCGCTGCTCGTGTGGCTCGAAGATGGGAACCCACACCACCCAGCCCCGCGGAGCCCGCGTTTACCACTACTACAAGTGTAGGAGGCGTAGCCTCTTGGGCAGGTCGGGTCTGTGTAAGCAGGGAGCCCTCAGGGCCACAGAAGCGGAGCCGGTTGTATGGAGCTTCGTCTCAGGTCTCCTCAAAGATCCCGATAGGATAAGGGCGGGTATGGAGAGGCTTATAGATGAAGAGAGGGCCAACGGATACGGGGATCCCGAGCGAGAGTCGAGGGCGTGGGTAGAGAAGCTAGCGGACTGTGACAAGCTGAGGAAAGCCTACCAACAGCAACAGGCCGCGGGCCTCATGACCCTCGAAGAACTTGGAACGATGCTCAAAGAGCTCGAAGAGACTCGTAGGGTGGTAAAAGCCGAGCTGAAGCATGTCGAAGCTCGCAGAGGCCGCGTAGAGGCCCTGGAGAACGACCGGGACGACCTACTGGAGCACGTGGCAGGTTTAGTGCCCGAAGCGTTGGATAAGCTTACAGGGCAGGAGAGGAACAGGCTCTACCGGATGCTGCGACTGGAGATTACGCCCTCTCCGGAGGGGTACGAGGTGGGGGGTGCTTTTTGCCCTTTAGAACTTCCACCTTCAAAGACCCCGACGGCAACGACCTCCAGCTCTACGAGCCTCCCAGGAGCTAAACGTCCAACGGCTCCCTCCGCGAGAGCTACCGAACACAAGCTAGATCGAGGCCTCCGAGAAGCAAGTTACGGGCAGCGCACCAAAGGCACTCGGGCATCCATAAACGGTAGAACCAACCCGAACGAGCCTTTCTTTCACGCTCGAAGCCCGCGAAGCTTCGCGCGCAATTATGTGAATAGTGACAACCTAAGATTCGATGAAGTCCTCGCTGGGTAAAGAGGCGCGGCGTGCCCCCCGAACGCTACAAGAAGCTCTTCACCGGTGTCCTGGACGCATTCGAGCGCGTCGCCTACTTGGCCATAGCGCTCGCCTTGAGCGTGCCGATCGTGATGCTCGTCTTCTCCGCGGCGATGAGTATGCTGGAGGTGTCGGAGGTCGGGGTTCTCCAGACGGCGCTCAGCGTCCTCGACCGAGTGCTCTTGGCCTTCATATTCGTCGAACTGATCGACACGGTTAGGGTCACGGTTAGGGAGCGCGGCATCTTAATAGCCGAACCGTTTTTACTGGTCGGGCTCATAGCCGTGGTGCGGCGCATCCTGCTGCTCACCGCCGAACTCGAACGGGCGGGTGCGGAAGAGTTCCGAAACATGCTCATCGAGCTTGGGGTGATGACGGGCCTGGTGATCGTGCTGACGATAGCGCTGTACTTCACCCGTCGTATGCGGCTCTCCGAGAAGGAGCTCGAAAGATCCCAATAGTCTCGCCCGGCCCCGTAAGGTTCCCGGTCCCCAACGGCGACCAACTTTTCTAGAGGTTCTGAGAAGAAACCTCTTGTCGGCAACTCGGTGAATAGTCCCCACCCCACTTCTATGGCCGGTCATCGTGGTTACGTTGCAGAGACTCTAGGAGTGTCCTCCTACTCACGGAGTCTGGCACACGACTCCTGATGTGCTTCCTCGTAAAGTTGCTGAGGTCAAGAGGGAGGGAAGCGGCAAACCAACCCTCCCCGCCTCCACTCCGCCGAGGTGATCGAAGAGCGGCGAAAATTGTCTAGTTCGTGCAAGTTCTCGTAATATTGGCTATGTCGGCCAACTGCATCGCGTCGTTGAGGAGCTGCGCGATCCGAGCCTTCGAGGCATCCCACCCAGCGAACCTAAGCGTGTACTCGGTCACTTCCCTTATCCGCTTGGGGTTTCTCGGTAATCGTTCAACTGCATGCGGTTGCGTTACGTCTCTACGTCAAGGAGCCGGAGCAAGCCCTTTAGCTCTTTCTCTGGCGCTGCCTATAGTCGACTAACTAGCACACCACCTGGGCGACCACCGCGCCTACAAGTGCTCCTAGCAGTACGCCAACTACCGGGCTTATTATCGCTTACTCGAACCCAAAGAGCCTGCGCCACCAGGAACGCTTAGAGACAGACTCCGAGGGGCCCCCTCCAACGGTCCCCTCGGAGTTCGTCTCTGGCGATTCTTGTGGGTCTGGCGGGGCCTCAAGCCCGGGAACGTGCTGCACCAAGCCCGCGATGATGCGCCGGTTCTCCCGGTTGGCTTCGCGCTCTTGGTCCAGCTGCTCCCGCAGGTAGGCCACCTGATCGCGCAGGACCTCGACCAGCGACGTTTGATCGGTGGTTGTTTCGGCCGTTCGGTCGGTCGTTTTGTCTGCGTTGGATCGCGTTGGGTCGGTATCGAGGAGCACGTACACAGTGCCGCCCACTTTCTCGGAGGCTAACGTGCCCCGCTTTATGCGCATTCTTACGGCCTCGGCGCTCAGCCCCAACAGCCGGGCCGCGTCGGCGACGGTGAGTCGGTCGGACGTATGTTCGTTCGCCGTTGGCTCGGCCATGCTATCGCGGGTTCGTTCGCTACGTGGGAGCATTGGTCGGTAGCCTAGACCATCTTCCGTGGGGGGCATAGGGTAGCTTCGCTCAAGCACAATGAGTGGGGCTCGCCCTGCCTAGAAAACGCCACATGGTGTGGTGGGGCTAGAGTGGGGCACGGCCGACCGCTACAATGGAAGGCGAGGCCCGATCCACTCCCCCTCGGACCGGACTTCGGTTCTTTTTCTGCTTAGTAATGTCGAAAAACTCTAACCCTTATCTATCCCTTGAGGGTGATCCCGGTAGATCTTGCGTACGCCGCAATGCCGTGTAGATTGGGCGAATGGTGCATCTGGACAGGTGCGCCTTACCCGGGACTGTCGGAGGGGGGCAGTCCTCGGGTAGAGCACGCCCCGGGTCATTTCGACTGGGGTTCGGCGCCGGGCGGAGTGGGTACACTCGCCCCGCCCGGCGGCGCATTCTCCCCCTCCGCGCCGCCGGGTTCTTCTCGCTCGGGAGGTCATCTCGCCTATGTTCTTCACGCCGGCGCCCGCCAACCCCTAGTAGGCAGTGCCCCGCTGGTCATATCGCACACAGGATCTCCACGGTTGCTTCGTGGATTGTTCATACAGACAACCTACACTGGGGACTGGGCGAACCTAGTAGAAGAAGAATGATGGCTTGTGTGGGGGCTTGAGGGTACCACGGCTAGCGAGATCCAGGCGTCCATCATCCACCATCTTTGGTGCACGAGGGGGTCGTGTATTTATGAAGAGGTTTGACCCACCTCTTAATTCGGTGCCTTTCGTCCCGAAACACGACTCGCGCGGCTACTCTGGGCGGTTTCTACCATGAGCCTTGTGTTCCGGTGAATTCTGGCGTTCGACGATGCCGAATAGGACACCGTCCCCGGCCGATTAGGCCAACCTGTCGGTGGCACACACATACGGAAGGCAAAGCAAGCGAATACCAGAGGAGAGGTGATCTAAGTATGGTAACCCGCGGGTAGAGGTAGATCAGGAGCTGTGCGTAGGGTTGGATGACTGCGTGGA
>JALZEL010000288.1 GCA_030862075.1 Actinomycetota bacterium
GCGAACAACGAGGACCGACAAGCCTGAGAAATCCGCTTAAATAAGGCGATTGCCGAACACTGGCACACATCCACGAACATACAAATTCGGACTTCTAATCCGCGGGTCGCAGGTTCGAATCCTGCCGGGCGCGCTCACCAATTCCCCATAAGTAAGCTAAATACGCCAGATGTAGAGAAGCCTCGGCAACCGAACCGAGGCTTCTCTACAGTAGTTATACAGTAGTTTGAGACTGCTACTGCAAACCTAGTCACAAAGTGCACAACGCATAGCAAGACCGACACTGTAGGGAAAAGTGCCGAATTAACCAACCTCCCGAATCCGCCTACAGCTAGCGGCGAAGAATGGGTGGCTAAAGACGCTGGGGCTGAAAGGGTACCTGCCCAGGGCGCCTCGACGGCCACATTCCCTGCAGCAGGCGCTTTTCGCCTATGCGGACGCTCTCTATTTGACGAGCCGCTACGGGACCCTTAAGCAGGCGTCTCGCGCCGCCGCTCGCGGTAGCGCC
This sequence comes from Actinomycetota bacterium, assembly GCA_030862075.1. Classification (GTDB taxonomy): domain Bacteria; phylum Actinomycetota; class Rubrobacteria; order Rubrobacterales; family Rubrobacteraceae; genus Rubrobacter_F. Next base: position 509 of record JALZEL010000288.1, read on the forward strand.
TAGAGCGCACCCTCGCGCCGCACTTGGCTGGGTCGCACCAAGTGGCCGAGCGGTTCTTGGTGCGGTCATAGAGCGCCCAATGGCACTCGGCGCAGGCCTTGAGGCGAGGCCAGGTGCCGTTCTCCTGCGCCGCGAACACGGCCGAGAGCAGCCGACTGATCGCCCGGTCCGACCCCTCGCCGACGGGGGCCAAGGTGACCCGCCCGGCGTCTCCAGCCCTGATGCCCAAGCGTGCCCTACGCGCGGCGTTGTTGAACCCCTCGACGGCCCTGGGGTCGAGCGGGAAGCCGACGTTAGCGAGCAGCATCGCGCGCAGCACCTCCCTGAGGCTCCTGACGCGCGTCACGTCGTCCTCATCTACTTCTGGCAGATCGGGCACGAGGCCCCACCCGACTAGCCACGAGGAGAGCGCCTCCGGATCATCTATCCGCTCGGTTCCCTTCTCAAGGTCGCGCGTGTTGACGAAGTCGCGCACGAGCTCCAGCTCGCCAGGGGCCGCCAGTCGCCTGTCCGCTTCGTCCGTTGCCATGAAGATATTCTATCCCGCCCGGCGGACCGCCCTTGCCCCGAACGCCGTCGCCAACACCAGCACGGCCGGGAGCGCGAGCGCCAAGGGAAGGCTCCAGACGGTCGCCAGGGCACCGATGAGCGCTGGGCCGACGAAGGACCCGAGGTAGGCGAAGGTGGAAACGCGCGCCGCGGCGGTGGCTGGCGCCTCCCCGGGTGCGTTGCCCCCCGCGCTGATGGCGAGCGGTAGGGCGTTGGCGATCCCTGCCCCAAGGAGCCCGAGTCCGACCACGCCGGCGGGCGGCGTGTTCATGAGCAGCGCGCTGCCAAATCCCGCGCCGGCGGTGACTGCCCCAACCCAAAACACACGCACCGCGCCGAAGCGTGAGACGAGGCGGTCGCCAGCGAGCCGACCCAGGGTTACCGCCCCGAGGAAGACGCCCAAGCCCACCGCACTGAGCGACGCGCTCCCACCCAGCGAGTCACTGACGTACACGGCCGACCAGTCCAGGGCTGCGCCCTCGGCCAGCGTAAAGCAGAAGGCGAGCGCCCCGATCACCGCCATGGGTAGGGACCAGCCGCGGAACCATTTCGACATGCCGGTCACGGCCCCATGACCGTCCACCGACGGCCCATCCTCCGCGTCCTCCCGCGAGGGCAGCAGAAGGGGCGAGACGGCGAGAGAGGCCATCCCCGCCACCGCGGTGGTAGCAAGGAAGTGGAGCAGAGGACCCGCATCGAGGTGCGCAGCCAAGGCGCCTGCGCCCGCGCCGAGGACGCCCCCGAGGCTGTGCATTGCATGCATGCCAGAAAGCACAGGGTGCCCCATTAGCTTCTGAACCGTGACCCCCTGGGCGTTCATCGCCACATCTACCACGCTGTTGAAGACGGCGAGCAACAACAGGGCGGCCACGAGCGTGGGCAGATTGGGGACGACCGCAGGAAGGAGGAGCACGCCGGCGAACGCGAGCAGCGCCACGACCAGGGCCGGGCGGCTGCCGGTGCGGGGAACCAGCATGCCGCCGAGCTGCAGCCCTAGAATCGCTCCGGCGTTCAGGCCGACGAACCCGATGGCGAGTTGCCCGTCGGTGAGACCAAGGTTCTCCTTGACGGCCGGTACCCTCGAGGCGAACGTGGCGAAGATGAACCCCGTCAGCAGGAAGCACGTCGCCGCCCCGATCCTGGCCCTGCGCGCCCGTCCGTTAGAGATTTGACTGGTACTCATCGCGCCACACTCTAAAGTTTTTTGAGCGTGATAACAACAGATGCTGGCGGCGTGTTTCCCCGATCATCTTGGTCTTGCTATGCGCCGCGCACTTTGTGGCTAGGTTTGCTACTGTAAGGCGGCGTCCATAGCGCCAGCGGCAGTGTCTCCCAGCAAGGACTAGGAGTAGTAGAAGGATAATGAGTAAGCGCACCGCTTCCTGGCTAGCTTGGTTTATGTGTGCGCTCTCCTTGGCGCTGACGGGACTCAGCCTTCTGCTTCTAGTCCAAACCAGGTCCCACCCTGACGTACGCATCTTCGACTACTGGGCAATAGATAGCCTGGTTGCAATAGGTTTTTCAACCGTAGGTGCAGTCATAGCCCCTCGCCTCTCTTCTAAAAACCCTATAGGGTGGCTCTTTTGCGCTGTAGGCCTCTCCTTTGGAATGATCCATTTCACCGCCGAGTACACTATGTACGCGCTACTGGCAGCACCTGGAACCCTTCCAGGTGGTGAAGCAGCGGCATGGATCTTCTCTTTGACTTGGGTCCCAACGCTCGGCCTTACCGTGTTCTTGATGCTGCTGTTTCCGGATGGTCGGCTGCCGAGCCGTCGCTGGAGGTGGTTGGTATGGCTCAGCGTATTCCTGATAGTAGTGGGAACAATTTCGCAGGTGTTCGCTCCCAGGTTGGTTTTGGATATTGGCGGCATTTACAGTCCACTCGGAGTCGAGGGCCTGCCAAATGTCTGGAAGCTGATTCAGACGCTCTTATTTACTCTCATGTTCGTCTCAGCAGCTTCCCTAGTTGTAAGGTGGGTGCGTGCCAGCGGAGTAGAGCGTCTGCAGCTGAAGTGGTTCGCTTACTCTACCACGCTAGGGATTAGCGGCATCATCCTCACTTACACCATCTCTGAAACTACAGGCTTAGTGTGGCTCGGATGGGTTGGATACGTGGTTCTCCTGGCTGGTTTCATAGGCATCCCTACCTCCATGGGGATAGCTATCTTGCGCTACCGCCTCTACGAGATTGACCTCATCATCAACCGCACGCTTGTCTATGGTGCGCTCACGGCTATTCTAGCTTTGGTCTACTTCGGCAGCGTAACCGCCCTACAGTACCTCTTCAGCCTCCTCACCGGTCAAGGCAACACTCTCGCTATCGTAGCCTCCACTCTAGCTATAGCCGCTCTTTTTAACCCTCTTAGAAGACGCATCCAAGGGGTTATCGACCGTCGCTTCTACCGGCGCAAGTACGATGCGGCAAAGACCCTAGAGGCGTTTGGTACCAAGCTTAGAGACCAGACCGATCTGGAGAAGCTGTGCGAAGATCTTGGGGAGGTAGTGGATGAGACTATGCAACCTTCTCACATCTCTTTATGGCTAAGCTTCCCTTCTTCTCCTGTGAGGTCAGAGAGTAGGAGTGAGGTTAGGAGTAGGAGTATTAGTAAGCAGAGTGCACCTCCTCAGTAGGGGAGCTAATTAGGTGTCTTAGAAGGCCGTCTAGAGGCAACGGGGCAGCCCCCTAGCGCTCTAGGCGCGGGCTATTTCGGTTTGTTCACGCAGGAAGTATAGTGAAATATAATTCACCTACCGAGGCGCTGGAGGAGAGATGCTTATACATCCCAGTAAACTTGCGAGCCTCATTGGGGGGTTCTTACCCTTGCCGGTGTGGTCCTCACCGCAATACAGCTTCTACGCAAGTCGGGTAGGTTCAATCTCACCCTTGCAGCGACCTTGCCCGGCCTCGTTCTCGTCGGCTTTGGCGTGATATTGCTGGTCGTCGGCGCCCAGACCGCACCGGTAACGACACCGTAACGTAGTAGTGAGGTTTAGGTCCTTCGGCAAAGGAGCGTAAGGGATAGGACGAGCGGCCTTCCAGAGCTTCCGGGGTGTTGCTTGGCTCTTCTTGGTTGGGGCGGTGCTTCAGTTCTTCTTGGCCGGCCTCGGCGTCTTCAGGGCGGCGAGCTTCAGCCCGCACGCTACGGTCGGCACTCTGTTGGGAATCACGTCCCTGATATTGCTTATTCTGGCCGTGCTTTCCGTCCTGATGGGTACCCTTTCACGCCGTGGTGTGACTCTCGCGGCGCTCTTGTTCGCCCTCATGGTTCTCCAATGGCTTTTGGTGGAAGTGTTCTTGGGGACAGTCCCAGCCCTAGTCACGCTGCACCCAGTCAACGGCCTGTTCATTGTGACAGTGGCTTACGCTCTCGCCGCCGGGCAGCATCGGGCCCAACCAGCTGAGCGAAGGAGGGCGCGGGTCTGATTCTAGCGGTGAGCGTAGACCAACTACCAGCAGAATCCCATTGCTTCTCTATTCACCGGGTTGCCGACAAGGTAGCTTCATTGCGGTGAACGTGTTGGGTGAATGGGTCCGGTTTCTGTTGGTGTCGGGAGGTGGAGTCCATGAGGCCGCGAATTCGACCGTTCGAAGATCGGGATACTGAGGCGGTGGTCGGCCTCTCGCTGCGGGCGTGGGCGCCGGCCTTCGCATCCCTCGAGCAAACGCTAGGTTCCGAGATCTTCAGGCGACAGCATCCGGACTGGCGAGAAGATCAGCGCCGGGCGGTGGAGGACGCCTGCGCCACGAAAAAGGGGCGGGTGTGGGTCGCCGAGGGGGGTGCGAGCGCCGTCGGCTTCGTGGCCGTCGAGTTCCACCATCCCGAGCGCAGCATGGGTGCGATCTCCATGCTGGCCGTCGACCCTGACCACCAGGGCCGCGGCATCGGGACCGCCCTGACCGGGTTCGCGCTCGACAGGCTCAAAGACGCCGGGATGAAGGTGGCGATGGTCGAGACCGGAGGGGACCCCGGACACGCCCCGGCGCGCCGTGTATACGAGAAGGTCGGCTACACCCTTCTGCCGATAGCCAGGTACTTCAAGAACCTGTAGCGGAGTGGGTGGGTGCTCGACAAGGGTGTCCCGGCTCGCCGGTTGGCGGGATACTTCCTACCGACCGTGCTACAGCCATGCGTCGCGCACTTCATGAGTCGGTCTGCTTCTTGGGGAAGGTTTTCAGCCAGTAGGAGTGGTTTGCCTCTATTCACCGGATTGCCGACAAGGTAGCTTCTCGGAAACCAAACGAAGATGCCGTGTGCAGTGGTGCTTGGCAGGCTTACACTTCGCTTCGTTACTAGGAGAGACGGAAGGAGCACATAGAAAAATGGATGAATGGCACGACTTCTTTTTGGCGGCCGCAGGGGCTGCCGCGGTCCTCGCCGGGCTGGTGTTCGTGGGGCTCTCCATCAACTTGGATACGATCATGGCCACCCCGACCTACGGCTTACCGGGCCGCGCCTTGGAAGCTTTGGTGTTGTTGATGGCCGTACTCATAGTGACCTGCTTATTGTTGGTGCCGGCCCAGGGGATGGTGCTAGCTGGAGTAGAAGTGCTGGTAGTGGGGGT
>JALZEL010000296.1 GCA_030862075.1 Actinomycetota bacterium
CGGTGGCCGTCAGGCTACCGGGAGTGATCCATTTGAAGGGCACATCGGCGCTCGGCGCCATGTAGTATAGGATGGAATGTACGAGGGTCACGGCGGCGAAGGCCACCACCCAACGCATGATAGCCCAGAGGGTCAGAAAGAAGTCGGGCAGTCCGGTGAGCCTTTGTATGTAGCCTCCGGTCTCGGTACTGAAGATCACGAGGGCCAAGGCTCCTATGAGGAGCGCTAAGCAGAAAACCATCAAGAGGGAAACACCCCACACCTTCCACAACGGCCGGGTCTCCCTCAGCTCATAGGCCCGATTTGCAGCATTAATTAGTGCGTACGACGTGGTGGATCCGGACCAAAGGGTGGCCAAGATACCGAAAAGTAGAACGCCCGAAGTCGCACTCCGCAGCGTGCGGTCGATGTAATCCACCAGGAGCCCCATCCCTTCTTGAGGCAAGACCCCCCTGCATACTTTCGGTCAGGATCCTGAGGGCCGACTCGGGATCATCCATCACGAGACCCGCTACAGCGACTAGGGACATGAGTAAGGGAAACAGCGAGAGCAATGTAAAGTAAGCCATCTGCCCCGCTAGGCCGGGGCAGTCGTCATCTAGCATTTTCGTACCACCCGTTTGAGCGCACTGGGGCCCAAAATGCTCTTCAAATCTCTAAGGAATCTACCCAAACTTAGTACGACATTCTCAGCTCGCCAACTCTGGCATTTTACACTGAGTACTAACATGGATGACCCACTTCTCGTCGGTGTCGAAGTTTGGTATGTCGCTCAGTGCCCGCTACGCGACCTCGGCGATGTTCCCGGCGAGGACGCCGCGAACACGTTGGTAATCGGTGCTGAAGTAGGTGACGCTCCAGTCCTCTACGGTTTCAACCGAGCCATCGGCTAATATAAAGGTCGGGGCGCTTCACTTTCTGCTTGGCGCTCAGTTCCTGCCGATCTACTTCCAGTGACATGGATCAACGCTACAACCATAACCGGCGTACACGATGCCGGATGAGATTCACTCCTGAACGAGCAGGCGTTCGAGCGCCGCGCGCATCTCTTGCGGAAGCCCGGCTGGCTTACGGGTCTCGCGGTCCACATAGACGTGTACGAAGTGTCCCTGTGCAGCGGCGATCTCGTCGTCGTTGCGGAAGAGACCGATCTCGTAGCGGGCGCTACTGTTGCCGAGCCGGGCGACGCGCAGGCCAGCATGCACGATATCAGGGAAGGCTATTGGTCTGAAGAACCTGCATTGCGTCTCGACCACGAGGCCGATGACCGGGCTCTCCTCTATGTCCAGGACACCCGAGGAGATCAGATACCCGTTCACAACGGTGTCAAAGTAGGAGTAGTAGACGACGTTGTTGACGTGGACGTAGACGTCGTTGTCCATCCAGCGGGTCGGTATCGAGAGAAAGTGCTGATACCGATCCCGTGTCTCGGGCGCCTCGCGGCTTACGACGTGCTTTTCGCTTTCTTCTACCATAGCTTCTTCTTTATCTTCTTGCGTGCCGGCCGAGGGCTTCTTGGTGGATGTTAGGCGAGACGCGCGCGTATGGCAAGGACTCCTTCAGGATGAACGAATGATTCTACCCTAGCAGAGCGCGGTGATATGGCAGGAGGTTTTAGAGAAGCGATCTCCGCTATGAGGGGTACGGCACCGGGGATGGGCAGAGAGGAGAGGATCCTCGCCACCATAGCGTGCCACTCGGCGGTAAAGTTGGGGGACAAGCTCTCTCAGGAAGAGATAGAGGCATTGATAAAGGAGTGGTTGAGCAGCCGCTACCCGGCTACGTGTCCTCACGGACGCTCTATCTACTACCGCATAGAGCACTAGGATATAGCCCGCAAGCTGGACAGGCACTAGAGTAGGATCTGTCAGCGCTTGGATTTGCATCGTGGCCATGAGCATCTGAAATTCCACGACAACTGAGCCATCGGATGGTCCGTTTCTAACCTTCAGCGCTGCCCTACCTTCTCAAGGAAGGTACACAGCTCTAGAGGCAACCAGCCCCTTGGCACAAGCTGGGAGAAGTGCCATCATCCCCTACTAGAAGAAGAGTTACGAGGAGGACCAGTGGCTATCAGGACTGCGCTGAGAGAGGCTTTTGATTTGCAGCACCCTATAGTCTTGGCTCCCATGGCCTCGGTTTCTGGTGGCCGGCTGGCAGCGGTGGTGTCCAACGCGGGGGGCTTAGGCTTGGTAGGCGGCGGTTATGGCGATCCTAACTGGCTGCGCGAGGAGCTGTCGTTGGCGAGGAACGAAGCGGAGCGGCCCTGGGGAGTCGGCCTGATAACCTGGCACGCTACGCACGAGACGGTCGAGCTAGCCTTGAGTTACGAGCCCCACGCTTTCATGCTCTCCTTCGGCGACCCTGCGCCCTACGTCCCGACCATAAAGGAGGTGGGGTGCCAGTTGATCTGCCAAGTGCAAGACGTCGAAGGCGCTTTGGTGGCCGAGGCGGCGGGTGCCGACTTCATCGTCGCGCAAGGGACGGAAGCGGGAGGACACGGTACCGAGCGCGCTAGTACGCTGCCGCTGGTGCCTGCAGTGATCGACGCGGTCTCCGCAACGCCAGTTCTGGCTGCCGGAGGCATCGCCGACGGGCGCGGCTTGGCAGCGGCGATGATGCTTGGTGCGCAGGGGGTGCTAATAGGTACGCGTTTTTACGCGTCAATCGAGGCCCTGGGGCACGAGCAGGCTAAGGAGCGCATCGTGGCCGCTAAGGGTAACGAGACGAAGCGGACCCGGATCTTCGACGTGGTGCGTGGCCTTGAATGGCCGGAGGACTATACTGGTCGCGCCCTACGCAATCTCTTTCTAGAACGGTGGGACGGCCGGGAGGAGGAACTGGCCGCGGCGCTAGACGCTGAGGGCCCGGCCTTTCGAGAAGCGGTGCAGAAAGGGGACACCGATACCGCGATGATCTGGTGCGGGGAGGCGGCGGACCTGATCTCCGATGTGCCCACGGCCGCCGAGTTGGTGCGGCGCATCAGCGCCGAGGCCGAAGCGTGCTTGCGGTCAGGGGAAGGGCTACTGGAGACGTGAACGTATTAGCCATCTATGAGGAGCGACGGATAATCGCGACCAGCGGGGGACTTCTGAGCTCGCGGACGTGGACTCAGATCATGTCTGACGCCCTCGGTAAACCCATCACCGCTTCGACGGTGGGGGAGGCATCCAGCCCAGGAGCCGCCCTGCTCGTTCTGGAGGCCATGGGGAGATAGAAGCTCTGGAAAGCATCGGTGCACCACTTGCGCGCCGGTCTGATCTCGACCTCGAAGACCACCGGCTCGGTGCTTGAGTTCCAGAAGCGATGCGCGGTGCTCAGCGGCACGAAAGCTGGCAGCAGTAGAGTCTGTAGTCCGTGTGTCGGAGGGGGAGTAGTATTGTTGTTGCCGTGGTAAATGCTCGATGAAAGGAGAAGCCAATGCCCGAGGCCGCAAAGACGGAGTTCTGGCGGGATCTGAAGCCAATCTCAAACGCCTTCCGGCCGCACGCAGTGCCGGAGGCCTACATCTCGAACGCCCCGACCGATGATGAGCGCTTCTATGCTCCCCTTACGGAAACAGTCGGAACCCGCCCGTTGTGGATTTCTCCAACTCAGAACAGGTGGTGCGACATCTTGATGGCCAAGGGTGCCGGCCTGGTGAACCGTCACTACCACCCACAACCTGTGTTCGCCTACACAATCTCTGGCAAGTGGGGATATCTGGAGCACGATTGGACGGCGACTGCCGGGGACTTCTTGTACGAGGCGCCGGGCGAGTCACACACGCTAGTAGCCTACGAGTCCGACGAACCGATGAAGGTCCACTTCAATGTCACAGGGCCGCTGATCTGGTTGGACGACAACGGCGAGCCAAACGGCACGTTCGACGTCTTCGACTACATCGCGCTGTGTAAGGAGCATTACGAGAAGGTCGGGGTTGGGGCCGACTACGTTGAGAAGCTGTTCCGCTGATTGGCCTCTGCTTCTCCCCTAACACAGATGATGTCGCTAAATGTGCTGGCTACCGAGCGAAGTAAGGCGGCTTGTAGATTCAAATTCTGAAACTACATCTGCGTTTACAAGAAAAATCGTCAAGTAGTGAAGTCAGAGCGTACGCTTAGCCCGGCGGGTGTTCCATCCTCGCGCCCCGGGGAGCACGAAAAAGGGCCGGAGCGGGAGGGTAGGCCACGCTCCGGCCTTGAGCGGGGCCAGAAGGAAAAGGACAACACCAGCACTCGTGCGCCTAGGTTCCGGCCCCGCAGACCACGTAGCATAGCCATCACACCCGCATGATGTAAAGAGAGTCCGCCGCGCCCCGTTCCGCTAGGGGGGATGCTTAGGCGATTGGACCGGGGCTATCGGGGGTTTCCGGGAACACACCTTCTCGCCAGCTCGGTGCTGGGATCATGACATCTTACGCTACCACTTATGGGTGGAGGTCTACGGGGGTTCGTAGGGGCCTAATGAC
>JALZEL010000305.1 GCA_030862075.1 Actinomycetota bacterium
GGCGCGTGGTGATCTCCTCGTATACAGGATCATCGCGAATTCCTTCCTGTACGGGATGGTCCGGGCACTGGTCGGGACGATGCTGGAGGTGGCGAGCGGCCGTCGCGAACTCGCCGATCTGGAAACCCTGCTCTTCGGCGGGGAGCGCAAAGACGCGGGACCCACGGCTTCGGCCCGGGGCCTCACGCTGGTGGGTGTGAGCTACGAAGATCTAGAGCTTGGAGGGATAGTATGAACCGCGATGACCTGAGAGACCTGCTTCTCCAGTTAGACTCTTACATCGAAGAACTCTTCGCGCCGCCGGATCCTGCACTGGAGGGCGCCTTGCGCCGGTCGCGTGAGGCGGGGGTGCCGGAGATACACATCTCCCCGAACCAGGGGAAGCTGCTACGGCTACTCGCGGAGATAGCGGGCGCGAGACGCATCCTAGAGGTGGGGACGCTCGGCGGATACAGCACGATCCACCTGGCACGCGCGCTGACCGAGGGCGGTACCCTGATCTCGCTCGAACTCGACGAACGTCACGCCGAGGTCGCCCGCGAGAACCTCGAGGAGGCGGGCCTCGGGGATAGGGTCGAGGTGCGCGTCGGCGACGCGAGGGAGTTGCTCGCGGATATGGTCCAGGGCGGCGCCGAGCCGTTCGACTTGACGTTCATCGACGCGGACAAAGGGGGCTATCCGGAGTACCTGGGGTGGACCTTGCGGCTCTCCCGGCCTGGCTCGCTCATCCTGGGTGACAACGCCATCTGGGGCGGGAGCGTCCTGGACCTCGGTAACGATTCCGCCCGGGCCATCCGGGAGTTTAACGAGGCGATGGCCCGGGATCCCCGACTCTCGGCGATCGTTCTGCCGATTATGCGGGAGCGGGTGGACGGGATCGCTATAGCGCGGGTGCTCTAGGGCGCGAAACCTGTCTATTTCGGGGATGTATGCTACTATTTGGCACGATTGCAATAGAGATTAAAACCGTTCGCGGAGGAAGATGAAGAGTTACATGGCACGCCCGGCGTCGGTCGAGCGCAAATGGCATCTTGTCGACGCAGAAGGGAAGACCTTGGGGAGGTTGGCGACCGAGATCGCACGCCTCCTGCGCGGCAAGAACAAGCCCCAGTACACGCCGCACGTTGACACGGGCGACTTCGTGGTCGTGGTGAACGTCGAGAAGGTGGTCGTCACAGGCAAGAAGGCCGAGCAGAAAGTGTACCGTCGGCATACCGGCTACCCGGGTGGCCTTAAAGAGACGAGCTACGAGCAGATGCTCGAGCGCAAGCCGACGGAGATCCTGCGCCGGGCGGTCAAGGGGATGATGCCCAAGACGCGCCTCGGTCGCCAGCAATTCAAGAAGTTGAAGGTCTACGCGGGGCCGGAGCACCCACACGAGGCTCAGGCTCCTGCATCCTACGAGGTGAGGTAAGGGATGGCGCAAGCGTTGTACAGCGGAACGGGGCGTCGTAAGACGTCCGTCGCCCGGGTGAGGGTCGTGCCGGGGGATGGCAAGATAACGGTGAACGGCCGAGACTACACGGAATATTTCCCTCGTCCGGCCTACCACACGGCCGTGACGGCGCCGTTGCGTGCCCTGGAAACGCAGAACCGCTACGACATCGTCGCCAAGGTCGAGGGGGGCGGGCCCACCGGCCAGGCGGACGCCCTGCGGCACGGCATAGCGCGCGCTCTGGCCGAAGAGTCGCAGGAAGCGCGCGGCGAACTCAAGGCCGCGGGGTTCCTGACGCGGGACGCCCGGGCCGTCGAGCGCAAGAAGTATGGCCTCAAAAAGGCCCGCAAGCGCCCGCAGTTCTCCAAGCGTTAGGGCAAAGCGTCGCCCTACGGCGGGCCTCCTTCGTCGCGTTCTACGAACAGCGGAGGAGGCCCGCCCGGCGTTGATGAGGCGTCCGGAGTGTTAGAGGAACGCAGGATCGAATTCGGCACCGACGGGGTGCGCGGGGTCGCCAACGAGGGCCTTATGCCCGAGGATGCCCTGCGGCTCGGCCTCGCCGGGGCACGCTTCTTCGGCGGCCCCTTAGTGATGGGCCGCGACACGCGCCTCTCGAGCGGGATGCTCTCGGCTTCTTTGGCCGCCGGCGCCGCGAGCGGTGGCGCAAACGTCCTCGACCTCGGCGTCTTGCCGACGCCGGGGGTGGCGGTCCTCGCCCGGAGGTTCGGGGCTTCGGCGGCCGCCGTAGTGAGCGCCTCGCACAACCCCTACCCGGACAACGGCATTAAGTTCCTCTCGGGCGAGGGCCGAAAGCTTCCCGCCGCCCAGGAAAGGGAGCTCGAGAGGCTGACCGGAGGGGACGTTGAGCCATCTAGGCCTATGGGGAGCGGCGTCGGCACCGTGGAGACTGTCGCCGGGACTGCCGAGCTCTACGCGGAGGCCATCCTGAACCGCCTGCGACCTCCCGCGGAGGGCACGAGGGTGCTCTTGGATTGTGCCCACGGGGCCGCCTACGCGGTCGCGCCGCTCGCCTTCGCGGAGCTCGGCGCGGATCTTACCGTAGTGGGCAACGAGCCTAATGGCACCAACATTAACGAGGGCGTAGGCTCGACGAACGTAAGGAAGCTCGGCGCAGCGGGGCACGACGTCGCCTTCGCGTTCGACGGGGACGCCGACCGGGTTCTGGCGGTTGACGAGAGGGGGCGCGTGATGGACGGGGACAGGATTGTGGCCATCCTCGCCCGCGACCTCAAGGAGCGTGGTGCCTTGATGGGCGGGGTCGTGGTCACGGTGATGAGCAACCTGGGCTTCTTCAAGGCGATGAAGTCTCTTCGCATACCCTACGAGGTCACGCCGGTCGGGGATCGGCACGTAGCGGAGGCGATGAAGAGGAGGGGAGCTTCTCTAGGGGGTGAGCAGTCGGGACACATCATCGTCTCGGAGCACGCGACGACCGGGGACGGGCTCGTGACCGCTTTGGCGCTCCTGGACGTGATGGTACGCAGCGGGAAGACCCTCTCGGAGCTTGCAGAGGTGATGGAGGTCTACCCGCAGGCCTTGATCAACGTCCCCGTCATGGACAAGGCTATCGCGGGGAGCGGTCCCGTGAAGGAAGCGGTCGTGAGGGCCGAGGGCAAGCTCAAGGATGAGGGTCGCATCCTACTCAGGCCCAGCGGGACGGAGCCCGTCATCAGGGTGATGGTCGAGCACGAGGACGAGACGCTCTGCCACGAGGTCTGCGAGGAGGTCGCCTCTGTCGTCGCGGTGAGCTCCCCGGGGGTGCGGGTATGAGGTTTTTAGGTTGTTCGCTGGCCTGGCGACCGGGGGAAGCGGGCAAGCGGGCATCTTGTTTGGTGGTCTTAGACGAGCGGGGAAGCATCGTCGCCAACTCGTTCGTGACGGAGGCGCAGGAACTCGCGGCGGCCGTTGGAGGCTATGCCGAAGGGCGACGCGGGGTAGTGATGGGCGTAGACGCTCCGCTCTCGATCCCCAACGAGCGCGGCACCCGCAGGATAGAGCGCGTACTGTCCCGGCTCTCCCTGCCGGCCTACTCGGCGAGCCGCAAGATGTTCGGCGGCGAGCCCTACGCCGAGGAGCTATTGGCAGCCCTCGAAGGCGTCGGGATCGAGTACACTGACTACCCGTTCCGCAGGGTCCGCGGCCAAAGCGTAGCCACCGAGGTAGACTCGGCGGCGACGCTCAAGGTGCTCCTCTTCGAACGGAAAGAGAGACGTGGTGGCGGGAGCGGAGAGGAGGATGGGGACCTCGTCGGGGAGCTGCGGGACCTCCCGGAGCCCAAGCTTCGCAAGGGCAACAAGGAGGGGCGGGCGGCGGCGCTAAAAAACGCCGTAGACGTACTCTGGAACACGCCGGGGTTAAGGCTACGAACCGGCAACCTCTCGGCGGAGCTCGAGGCTCGGGAGAACGTGGATCTCTCGAAGATCGACATGACGCAAGATCTGTCGCACGCGGCGTTGGATCGGGTGGCGAGCCTCGTCGAGGGGACGCTCGCAGCGTACACCGTGCACAGGCACTGGAGGGGGCGTGACGGCTCGATCGTGGTCGGCACCGGGCACGAGGGCTTCGTCCTCTTGCCCGCATCGAACACTCTTCACGAGCGCATCGCCGAGGAGTGCCGCGCTGCCGGGGTGCCCTACGTCTAGCTTTGTGCTGGTAAAGTCTGCGGGCATGCCTCACACTGTAGGGGTGAGTCCCGACGCTGGTGCCAGAGAAGGTAACCGAGTAGTAATGAAAATTATCTTGCTAAACGTCGCGCTCCCTTCGACGCAGCGCTATGAGGGGCAGGAGGGTCCTTACGGGCGGAGCAAAAAAGCCGGTGCCGCGCGCGATGTTGCGCTTCGACAACTTCGACGGCGACGGTCGGGCCGACCGGGTGAACCACGGCAGGTTAGAGAAGGCGATCTGTGTATGTCCATTCGACCATTACGCGCACTGGAGGAGGGTGCTCGGTCGCGAGCTCGAGCCCGGCACCTTCAGAGAAAACCTCACCGTTTCGGGCGCCCTCGAAACGGAGGTATGCGTAGGCGACGTGTTCCGCACCGGTGGGCGGTGGCGCAGGTCAGCCAACCGCGAATGCCGTGCGGCAAGCTGGACGGGAAGAACGGGGAAAAGCTGCTCGCGAGGTGGGTGGCGCAGACGGGCTACACCGGGTTTTACGTGCGGGTGCTATCGGAAGGATCGGTAACCGCGGGCGCCACCTTCGAGCGCGTCGTGCAACACCCTGGTCGCAGCTCCATAGCCGCCGTGAACGACATCGTCTACGAGCGGTCGCAGGACCTCGCGCTCATCGAACGACTGCCGGACTACCGGAGTTCGCCGCCGACGGGCGCGTGCTGTTCGCGCGGCGCGCCGAGAGCTTGCTGCGGAGAGTGCCCGACGGACGGAGAGCGGTAATGAGGAGCGTCCAGTGAGCCTGAAGGTCCGCATCATCCCGTGTCTCGACGTGGACGCGGGCAGGGTGGTGAAGGGAACGAAGTTCAAGAACTTGAGGGACGCCGGCGACCCGGTCGAGCTCGCCGCTCTCTACGACAGAGAGGGCGCCGACGAGATCGTCTTCTACGACATCACCGCCTCCCACGAGAACCGCGACACCGCCACGAAGCTGGCGAGAGCCGCCGCCGAAGAGGTCTTCGTCCCCTACACCATTGGCGGTGGCGTCCGCACCGTCTCTGACATGCGCGTCATGCTCCGCGCCGGGGCCGACAAGGTCTCCGTGAACAGCGCCGCCGTCAGCACACCCGACCTCATAAACGGAGGCGCCGGGCGCTTCGGGAGCCAGTGCGTGGTCTTGAGCGTCGACGTGAAACGCAGAGAAGATGGCCGACCTGGCTGGCAAGTCTACCTGAACGGCGGGCGGCTGAACACGGGGATGGACGCCGTCTCCTGGCTCGTCGAGGGAGAGAAGCGCGGAGCGGGGGAGTTCGTCCTGAACAGCATGGACGCCGACGGTACGGAGACCGGCTACGACCTCGACCTCATCTCGGAGGTGGCCTCGAAGACGAGCCTCCCGATCATCGCCTCCGGCGGTGCAGGGCACCCGGATCACATGGTCGCGGCTGTGCGGGCCGGGGCGAGCGCCGTCTTGGCCGCGAGCATCTTCCACTTTGGGGAGTGGAGGATCGCGGAGGTCAAAGAGAGGCTCGGCGCAGCGGGGATCCCGGTCCGTTGAACGCCCCTGACGGCATCCGCTACGATGAGAGAGGTCTCGTCCCCGTGGTCGCCCAGGACGCAGAGACGGGCGAGGTCCTCATGCTCGCCTACGCGAGCGAAGAGGCGGTTGAGAAGACCGTAGAGACCGGCGAGGCTCACTACCACTCCCGCTCCCGCAAAGAGATCTGGCGCAAGGGGGCGACGAGCGGCAACACCCAGAGAGTGGTCGAGGTCCGCCTCGACTGCGACGGCGATGCGCTGCTCTACAGGGTCGTGCCCCGCGGGCCGGCCTGCCACACCGGCGAGAATAGCTGCTTCTTCACCTCCGTCTACGGCGAAAACGACAGGGAAGCCCCGAACCTCGGCCGAAGCCTCGCGAGGCTCTCCGGGACGATAGCCGAGCGCCACCGCGAGATGCCGGAGGGCTCCTACACGGCGAAGCTACTGGGACGCGGCACCGGTTACGCTGCCCAGAAGGTGGGTGAAGAGGCAGTCGAGATCGTGGTCGCCGCCCTCGAAAATGAGGGACTTGCTGAAGAGTCAGCGGATCTCCTGTACCATCTCTTGGTCCTGCTAGAGGAGTGCGGTGTAGGCGTGGAAGAGGTGGCGAGGGTGCTCGATGAGCGGCACCGGTAGGAACCTCTTCCCCTCTTTGCCCGAGGCCCGGAGGCTCGCGCGGGAGTACGACGTTGTGCCGCTGTATGCGGAGTTCATCGGGGACCTTGAGACCCCGATCTCAGCCGCCCTCAAGTTCGCGGACGAAGAGAACGTTTTCCTCCTGGAGAGCGCCGAGGCCGCCGAGCGCTTCGGCCGCTACTCTTTCCTGGGCTTCGACCCAAAGCGCATCCTCTCCTACAAAGATGGACTGTACACCGTCATCGACGCCGACGGGGTTCGCGAGGTGGCGGCGAAGGACCCGTTCCGCGGGCTCGCAGAGATAGTGGGCAAAAAGAGCATCGTCCCCCTGCCTAACCTCCCAGCCTTCGTCGGTGGGGCCGTCGGCTACTTCTCCTACGACGCCGTGCGCTACCTAGAGAAGCTGCCGGACGCTCCTTCAGACGACCTGAACGTGCCCGAGGCATACTTCGCGGTGACGGACACCCTCATCGTCTTCGACCACCTGCGGCACAAGGTCTTGGTGATCTCGCTCATAGACGCCGCCGGGTTGCGCGACGTCGAGGGCGAGGGGTTCGCCGCGGCCTACCGTCGGGCGGCGGACGACATCCGCCGGGTCGCGGAGAGGCTCGCAGCCCCGAGCGCGCGTCGCTCGCTCCCCTCGGGGTATGGCGCCTTCGAGGTCTCCTCGAACTTCACCCGGGCAGGTTATGAGGAGGCCGTCGAGAGGGCGAAGGAGTACATCCGGGCGGGGGACGCCTTCCAGATCGTGCCATCCCAGCGCTTCTTCGCTGAGGTAGGCGACCTCGACCCGTTTCTCCTCTATCGGGGCCTGCGCACCGTTAACCCCTCGCCGTACATGACCTACCTGAAGCTGGGGGATCTGGCGCTCGTCGGGGCCTCGCCAGAGCCACTGGTGCGCGTCGAGGGCCGCCGCGTCATGACCCGCCCGATAGCGGGTACCCGCATGCGCGGCGCGACCCCTGAGGAGGACGCGCTACTTGCCGAAGAGCTTCTCGCCGACGCCAAGGAGCGGGCTGAGCACGTCATGCTTGTAGACCTCGGGCGTAACGATCTGGGGCGTGTCGCGGAGATTGGGACGGTACGGTTAGAGAGTTTTATGGAGATAGAGCGTTACTCCCATGTTATGCACATCGTCTCGACTGTGGAGGGAGAACTACGCAAAGATCTCACAGCCCTCGATGCCCTTGCCGCTGCCTTCCCCGCGGGGACAGTCTCCGGCGCGCCTAAGGTGCGGGCGATGGAGATAATAGCCGAGCTCGAAGCGACCCGCCGCGGCCCCTACGCGGGCGCGACCGGCTACTACGGCGTCGACGGGCGCCTCGACACCTGCATAACCTTACGTACCGCGCTCCTCAAAGACGATCGCGCCTTCTTCCAGGCCGGCGGCGGAGTCGTCGCCGACTCGGTGGCTGGTCTAGAGTACGAGGAAACCCGCAACAAGGCGGGGGCGATGGTGCGCGCTCTCGAAGTCGCCCGGAGCCAGGAGATGTGGTTGTAGGCTAGAGGCCCAGCTACTCTCTTTTCTTTTCCTTCGAACCCTATGATGACCTCGCCGTCTATGACGGTGGTAGGGGTTGGCTGAGAGTTCATCTCAACCATCTCCTGCACGGCGTTGAGGTCGGTGCGGATGTTCTTATCGATGAACTCGACGAAGTTCTGTACATCATCCACAAACGCACTCACTATAGAGAAGGCCTCTCTATACAGCTAGCTGTCGTCGGTCCTGTAGTGCCAGACCTCATCGGTGAGGTAGCCGCACAGAAAGCCCCCTACTTCTTCTGAGCCTGGGTCCTTGCGGTAGAGGAACCCGCCGGGGGTGAAGTAGTAGGTCTTCCCGCTGAGCGTGAACTCCTCGTAGGGGGCTAGGGCCTCATCTCGATTGTTCTTCAGATCGCTGAGATGACCGGGGATACTCTCGGCCGTTTTCTCCTGTAGCATCATCATAAAGTCCGCTCTCTCTTCTGCTTAACGTCCCACCTTCGTACTTCAACAGTAGTAACAGCCAAAGCCTCATGGCGCATGACCCAAATGGACTATTTTTTGGCAAAGAGCTTGCGCATACAGAGAGTAGTAGGAGCTGCCATTGCTTTGGCTAAAGACTAGCGAAGACATCATCGACTAAGTCTAGGTTCCCTTTGTTACCGACCACTTCGACTTAACGCAGGAAGATGCCCTTATTCTCTTCTGCCGACATAGTATTACTCCTTCTACCTGCTTTCCTCAGAAAGCTTAAAAGAGGGCCGAGGCTTGAACCCCGGCCCCCGACTACATACTAGGCCAAAGGAAGCTAACCTCCGCTTTGTCCCGGCGCAGGAACGGTGCTGACATCCTTCTTTTACTCGTCGCGGACCACTAGGGTGTGCGCTGCCATGTCTCCGAGGCGCTGATTCTTCGCCGAGGCCAATACCGCGATGAAGGCCACCAGGTAGCTGAAGAGGCCGTCCACTAGGCGTAGCACGCTCCTTATCGCTGCCGCCCTAACTCCGGGAACGGCCCCTGTGTCCTCCCGTACCACCTTGATGCCTAAAAGCTTCTTCCCTAGGGTCTGCCCCCAGTATCCCTCG
>JALZEL010000314.1 GCA_030862075.1 Actinomycetota bacterium
GTTGGGAGGTGGAAAATGAGGCTCCAGACACTCCCATTCGGCATCGGAAAGATCAGTTGAGTAGCTCCTTTTCATGCTCAGGAGCGTAAGTCATCATCCTACCGATCCGATTTATCAAACAGTTTCAAAAGGTGTTTTCTCGGAAACTCGATCACCGGATCTAGGCGTTGTCGGTAGCGTAGACTATTCGGTTATGTACTGGCTTCTGACAGCAGTACTTACCGGTCATGTGCCGCAGTTTATTATGTCGCGCAGAGCAACATAAAATCGTCGGCTATGCGGCTACGCACCCTACTGAAAGGAGCGAGACATGGACGACAGCTTGCGAGGATTGCTCGACGGCTTCGATCCCGAGGTCCAGCGGCTCGCCCTCTCCCTACGCGCTCGTGTCCGCGATCTCGTGCCGGATGCGCAGGAGAAGGTGGTAGGGGGATACAAGAGCATCAACTACGGCTTTGGCAGGGGCATGAGAGACCAGTTCGCCGCCATTGTGCTGCACAAAGAACACGTTAACCTGCAGTTTCCTCGCGGGGTTGAACTGCCCGATCCTAGGGGGTCCCTGGAAGGGACGGGGAAAGCGATGCGCCACGTGAAGATCCGGACGGACGAAACGGTCCGAACCGAAGAGGTCAAGGAGTTGGTCGAGTCCGCGGCGGCACTGGCGCGTCCGTAAGCCCTGCGAGATGTGGAGCTCTTCCGACGAAGTGTGGCGCGGGCCCTAGACTCTTCCCCGGAGTGGCTTGCGCCGCCTCCTTTCTCTCAGCCTCTTACGTTCCTCGCCATTCTACAGCGTCCCAGTCTGTCTCCCGACTCCTAATAACTTACTGCAACCGTACTGCAACCGGGCTAGTACAGGTCGGTACGGGACCGACAAATGCAACTTGCCAGATCGCCGAAAACCGCATAAACTAGCCACTTAACCGGACGCATCAGGACAGGGCGGGATAGGGTCTTTGGGACTGGAAATCGCGTAGGCGGTGTTGAACCGTCTCGTGGGTTCGAATCCCACCCTCTCCGCTTTCTGTAGCAGTCGGGAATCAACAGTCAGCTACCAGGGGAGGGCGCGATGGACGCCGAACGGACCGGCACGGAGCGCGAGGGGACGCCGCCTCCTGCCTCCGACTGGACCCCCACCGAAAGGATCAGCTGGTTTCCCGTCCCCGACGAGGAGGACCTCGACCCGCCCGTCAAGGAACTCGTCGAAAAGCAGCGCCAGAAGCTCGGCGCACCGAACAACGTCGTAAGGACGCACGCCTGGCGCCCGGAACTCATGCTCAGGTGGCTCGACTTCTACGAGTACATAAGCAAGGGGCCCTCGGGGTTGAGCCGCGTCGAGCGGGAGATGATCGGGGTGGTCGTCTCTGCCGAGAACCGCTGCGTCTTCTGACTGACCAACCATGGCGCCGAGTTGCGACGCCTCACCGGTGACCCGGTTCTCTCCGAGCTCATAGTCCAGGACTACCGCCGCGCCGGGCTCGACGCGAAGACGCGCGCCATGCTCGACTACGCGATCAAGATAACGAGGACGCCGGTTGACTGCGACGAAGCGGACATAGAGAAGCTGCGCTCCTTGGGCTTCTCTTTGGACGACGTCTACGACATCATCACCACCGCCTCCATCTACAACTACAACAACCGCGTCGCCGAGGCCGCCGGGCACATCCCCGACCGCGCCAACCACGGGCTGTTTCGCTAGACGCTCGATCTTAGCGTATCCGGCGGGCGAGATACGCTTCGAGTTTTCTAGCAACGGTCGAGAGCTGCGGGGTTGGTGAGCGGCGTCCGACGGGTACGCGAGGCTTTGGAGTTCGTGGAGCTTTGGGAGCACCGGCGCAAGGCGGTCGCCGACATCTCCGGCGGGGTGCAGCGCCGCCTTCAGCTCGCGGCGGCCACCGGCCACGATCCCGAGCTTCTCTTCGTCGACGAGCCTACCGCCAACCTCGATCCCATCCTCAGGCGCCGGTTTTGGGAAGAGTTCCGCCGCTTACGCGAAGGGGGACGTACGCGCTTCGTCACCACCCAGTACGTGGGCGAAGCCGAGCTTTGCGACCGCGTGGGCTTCCTGTCCGACGGTACCTCGATCGCCGGGGGCTCTCCCAACGAACTGAGGCGCCGGGCCTCCGACGGCGAGTTTATCCAATTGCCTTTAGGCGGAGACTCGGGCGACCTGGGGGCGCGCCTCGAAGTCCTGGAGAAAATCGGCAGGTGGTGGAGATCAGGAGGAGGGACGAAGAGGCAGAAGAAGCCGTAAGCAGCATCCATCTCGCCGTCGAGGACGCCGACGTGGCGGCGCCGAAGGTGCTGGAGCCCTAAACAGCGCCGATGGGCGCTCTTTGGACGTCTCCAAGCCTTCCTTCGACGAGGTCTTCTTCCGCCTGCTGAAAGGGACGAGCGAAACGCCCTAGAGTTTCCTCGAAACCGCCACGCTCTGGATACCTACCTCCGCGCCTCGAGGTGGCGCGAGTGGTAGGCGCATCTTCCTTCGTCCTTTCCGGGCTTCCTTTGATAAAATCATCGAGCCGCGCTAAGCGGGGAGCTGGCGATGCCCTGTACCTGCGATCGCCTAGCAGGGCCTAGATCCCCGCCCGAGGCGGCCCGGGTTCGGTTGAACCCGGTGCGGTCGGCGTTGATGGTCCGGTCCCGGGCAATGGGGCCCCGTGAACCGTGTCAGGGCCGGGAGGCAGCAGCACTAAGCGGGTAACCTTATGTGCTACGGGGTAGCCGGACCGGAGCTGGCGGCCGGGAGTTCGCCGGGTTCGAGTCCGTCGACGGCGGGGTGCGCGGCATTTCTTGGCGGGGATCCGTAGCATTGAGCACGGAGACTACGGCTCGTGCAACACGCTCAGGCTCCCAGGGACGAGCGCAGGACCTTGCCCGAGAGGATCAACTGACCTTTCCGGGCTCCAGGAACTGCGCGACCGCGTCCGGCTCGGTCCAAAGGCCGGCTCTTCGGGAGTCCTCCAGCATCGTCTCCATGCCAGGGACCTCGTACCTGAAGTGGAATTTTCTTCCTTTTTCGTCAGAGATGTAGGAGTGGAGCCAGCGTATCCTTCTCGCCCGGTCTTCGGCTTCCGCGAGCCTCGCGCTCGCAACCTCTACTTCCCGCTCGGAGACGTCTGTGACCTTCTTGGACGCGGCGTAAGGGGATGTGGATCTCTTCCTTACCGCGGTAGAGACGGCCCGCG
>JALZEL010000354.1 GCA_030862075.1 Actinomycetota bacterium
CCCTTTCTCTGTTTGCCGGCTACCTTTTTAGGCGCCGGAGCGCTCTCCGAGCCACTCGTTTACCTTGGGCCAGAGGCCTTTTTTGGCGCCGCGGCCGGTCATGAGGCCGACGTGGCCGGCGTCTAAGACGAAGAATTCCTTGTCCTCGCTAGAGGCGAGATCCATGAGGGATTCGGCCTGGGGGAGGGTGCAGATGTGGTCCTTTTTACCGGCGATGGAGAGGAGCGGGACCTCTATGTTGGAGAGGTCTACCCGGCGACCGCGCAGACGCACCTCGCCCTTGGCCAGCTTGTCTTGCTGGTAGAACTCCCGGATCCAGGTCTTAAACGCCTGCCCCGGAAACGGCGGACCGTCGTTGACCCACTTGTTCATCGCGAGCCAGGTCTCCATCGGCTTGTCCTCGAAGATGCGCTCCCACATGTTCACGTAGGTGCCGACGTAGTTGGTGACGGGCTTGAGCATCCGGTTGCCCGTGTCGATCATCTCGCCGGGGATGTTGCCGAAGGCGTCCGCCAAAAGGTCCGGCTTTAGGTACTTCTCGCTCGTGAAGAGACTGTACTGTCCGATCTGGTCGCGCGGGAAGCTCACGGGCGCTGTGAGCAGGACGAGGTTCTTGAGGCTCTCGGGGAAGAGCGAGGCGTACATGGCGGACATGGTGCCGCCCATGCAGTAGCCGAGGAGGGTGTACTCTTCGGCGCCGGAAGTCCTAAGGACCTTCTTCACCGCCCGAGGCAGATAGTCGAGGATGTAGTTATCGAAGTCCATGTCCTTGTCCTCGTCGCCCGGGATACCCCAGTCAAGCAGGTAGACGTCGAAGCCCTCGCCGACGAGGTACTCGATGAAGCTGTTGCCCGGCAGGAGGTCTAGGACGTAGGGCCTGTTAATGAGGGCGTAGACCATGAGGATCGGGACTGGGTATTTCTTCTCGGCGCTGGGCTCGTAGCGGTAGAGCTTGGTCTTGTTCTTGGTCCAGACGACCTCCTTGGGCGTCCGACCCGTGTCGGCCTGGGCGCCCTCCAGGAGGACCCTCATCCCCGCGCTGTACTTGTCGAAGAAGCTCTCGACCTCCGACGGGATTGCGTCGTTCTTTACGCGTTCCGCCATTCTTTAGCTCTCTCCTTCCTCGCGTGCGTTCTGCCTACGTACGTCGTCTACCGTGATCTGGTCGTTCGCCCCCGTACCTTCGACCTCCGAGAGCTCCACGCCGAGCTCGCGCGCCTTGCGCCTGGCGGCGGCCGTCGCCCGAACCTCTCCGTCGGCCTGCGAGTCCTCCTGCACGGCTTCGGCCTGGGCGTCGCCGTTCTGGGGGGCGTTCTCCAGGGTGGTGAGGAGCTTGTCGATCTTGCCCTCCACGCCTTCGAGCCTCTTCTCGAGACCCTTGACCCGGTCTTCTATGCCGCCGAGGGCCTCGGCGGTGGCGTGCCTGGCGTAACCATCCTCGAAGACCTCCTCGAGGCGGTCGATCTTGTCTTCCAGGGCCACAACGAGCGAGGCGACGCGCGTGATATCGCTACGCACCGGGATGGAGAGGGACTTCAGGTACTCCTCGGAGTCGCGCCGGAAGACCTTGTAGAAGCTCGCGTAGCTCTGCAGGAAGCGGCTCGAGGTGTCCAGGATGTTCTCGCGCTCTATGAGGTCGCCGACGAAGTCTGAAAGGGGAACGCTGGTGGCGTTGTACCAGCGCACGACGAACTGCAACGGATCGGTCGGGTACCCTTGGGCGCTCAAGAAGTTGTTCCGGATCTGGTCCAACGTCGCCACCCACCGGGGCGTAAGATCTACGGCTTCCGTCCCAAGAGCGGTGGCCTTCTGCCAGGACTCCGACACCGCGTCGAACCACTGCTTCCACAGGTTCTGTGCCTCGGCCACCTGCCCCGCCACCGCGTCGGTGGCTGGCTTCTGCGCCGCCGCCGGGTTCATCGCTGCCCCGGTCTGGCTCACTACCGGCGCGGCGTTGCTACCGTCCCCCGACGGCCCGCTTACGGATCCGAACATCCGCTCCTGCAAGTCCTCAAGGCCGTTGAACCATTGCTTATACAGACCGTATGGGTCCACATAATTCTCCTGCCCGGCCGCGAAGGCGTCAGACCACATCTTGGTGCCCGTCTCGTACCACTGTCTCCACAGCTCTGTCGGGTCCGTCACGGCCCGGCCGCGTCTCTCGTCGCTCACCTGCAAAAGCTCCTTTCTTCGCACTGTAAAGGGCGCCGTCAGCGATTTCGTGCAAATCAGCCCGCTTCTTATGCGTTATTATACTAGCGAAGACACTCTTTTTGTAATTCGCACATATAGACTTCGCGCATATACTCAAGCCGAGAAGCGGCTTTACACGCTGGTTCGTCGTCCTTGTTTTCGGAGGTGGCTAGGTGGAGGCCGTCCGGCCCCAGTGTTGCCGGTTGTACTCGGCTCCTTTCTACACCTTTGCTCGTGCTTCGTCCCTGAGCTCGCGCCGCAGGAACTTGCCGGTGGGTGTCTTCGGTAGCTTGTCCATGAACTCGATTTGTTGTGGGTACCTGTAGTTGGCCATCCTCTCTTTGCAGAATTTGATCAGCTCTTCCTCCGTCGCGCTC
>JALZEL010000175.1 GCA_030862075.1 Actinomycetota bacterium
TACGTCGTCCCCGGCGCGCTACAACCCGTACGCATGGATCTGGAACGCAACGAAGGCCGCTACGAAGACCCGAACGTCTGGATGCGGCACCCGATCATGGTCAGATAGAGATACTCATGCAACGGCAACGCGAGTTTGACCTCGTATGTGGCGGGATGCAGAATTGTTTTTCGGCGAGATCCAATGACGGAAGGTGGAGGCATGAGCGAGGGGTTCTTTTCCCGCGGTTTTCGGGGTCGCCGCAGACAGACGGAAGGGGATGTCTCCTTGCCGCCCGGACAGTACCTGGTCGAGGGTTTCCCGGTCCTCTCCGCCGGTCCCACACCACGCACTCCTTTAGAGGAGTGGGACTTCACGATCACGGGCGAGATCGACGAGCCGAAGACGTGGACGTGGGAGGAGTTCCGCGCCCTGCCCTCAGAGGAGATCACGACCGACATCCACTGCGTAACCAAGTGGTCGAAGCTGGGCACCAGTTGGGAGGGGGTCTCGGTGGATACTCTTCTCGAAGGAGTGGACACCGCCGCCGAGCACGTGGTCGCCTTCTGCGACGGCGACTACACAACGAACCTGCCGCTGGAGGACGTCACTGGAGGCAAAGCCTGGGTCGCCTACTCCTACGACGGCGAACCGCTCGAGCCCGAACACGGCGGACCCGCTCGACTGCTCGTGCCGCACCTCTACTTCTGGAAGAGCGCCAAATGGGTCAGGGGGCTGCAGCTGCTAGGTCACGACGAACCTGGCTTCTGGGAATCGCTCGGCTACCACAACTACGGCGACCCGTGGCGCGAGCAGCGCTACTGGGGGGACTGAGGTGGCAGCGGTTCGGAAGAAGCTGACCTGGCGGTTGGGCGAGGTCACGGGCGTCGCGTGGGAGACGCCGCGCGCGAAGAGGTTGTTTCTCGAGGTGCCCGGCTGGAAGGGGCACAAGGCGGGGCAACACGTGGACCTAAGGCTCACCGCCGAGGACGGATACCAGGCCGAGCGCAGCTATTCCATCGCCTCGGCGCCGGAGGAGGATAGGCGGATCGAGCTCCTAATCGAGCGGCTGGAGGACGGCGAGGTCTCCCCGTACCTGACGGACGAGCTCAGGGCCGGCGACCGGCTGGAGCTGCGAGGCCCCGTAGGGGGATGGTTCACCTGGTTAGCCAAAGAGGGTGGTCCGCTACTCCTCGTGGCCGGAGGGTCAGGCATAGTGCCACTGATGGCGATGGTGCGCCACCGAGCGGCTGCGGGTAGCGACACGCCTACGCGGCTGCTCTACTCCTCGCACTCCTATGAAGAGGTCATCTACCGAGACGAGCTCGACCGGCTTGTGGCGGAGAACGGTACGCTAGAGGTTGTCCACACTCTTACCCGCTCTCAGCCTCCCGGATGGGCAGGCTATAGCCGCCGAATCGACAAGAAGATGCTCGAGGAGGTCGCCTGGTCCCCGAAGGAGCGCCCCCTCACCTTCGTGTGCGGCCCCACGCCGCTGGTCGAGGTTGTGGCGACGGCGCTCGTGGGGCTTGGGCAGGATTCGGCGCTCATCAAGACCGAACGCTTCGGACCGACGGGAGGATAGGGATGGACGAACACAGGCTGAACGGGAACGCTGTGGGGGGCATCATGGGAGAGGTGTTCGCGTTCGAGATGACCACCGCCGAGGCTGCCTGCGCGCGGTGCGGCTCGACTTACCGGGTCGGGGCACTGATGGTCTACGCGCACGACATGGGTACCGTCGTTCGCTGCGTCGCATGCGACAACGCCATGATCCGCATCGCCCGGAGCCCTGGACGCTATTGGCTGGACCTTAGGGGTGTTAAGTACCTCCAGATCGAGGAAGCTTAGAAAGCGGGTGATTACGCTATTCTAGCCGGGAAATTTTGCCCCTAGCTAGAAGACCTGCGTGAGCGCCAATGCATCCATGGTGCGCATGGGTCAACTTCTTTGCGTACCGCTATAAGCGCAAAACCTCTCGGCAGTGGACGCCACCACCTAGCGTAATTCTGCGCTCTTTCTTCTGCGCTGAGTCATTATGTAGCCGTGGATCGTCATAAGCGGCCAGCTCAGAAAGTACGCCAACCCCGCCCAGCTGGCTGCCTCTTCCCCGCCCAGCAGGGCAATAGCTATGGAAGCTAGCCCAACTCCCGCAAGTATTAGGTAACCCTGGATCTCTTGGCGCGTTATCGACGCTTCGTGCCCGTTGAGGTTGAGCATGCTGCGCAAGGCGTAAGCTCGCCAGTACAGAAGGGCGAAGACTAGTTGCACGACGACGAAGCCTGCGCCGAAGATTAGCAGTAGCAGCGGCCATTGCCCTGGCTCTATAGCCTCAATAACATCACCAGTTGAGGAGCCAACCTGGGTGCTAAAACCTAGTAGCAGGTCCATGAGCGCGGTGAAGAGGAACTTTAAGGGGTATATATAGAAAAGTACGACGAACAGCAGTACTGTGCTCAGATGCATTGTGAGGTCATCATTGAGGCCGTAGCGCCTGAAGAACTTGTAGTGGTCAAACCACACTTGATAGAGCAGCAAGAAGGAGATCGCGAAGGCGAAGAATCCTCGCATGCTAGCAAGCAGTTCATCGAAGGTATCGGGGACCTCTAGGGATACCACAAGCAGCGTAACTGCGAAGCCGAAGACGGCATCAGCAAAACCTTCGATACGTAATACTTCCTGGCCTCGCCAGGAGAAACCTTCTTCGCCGCCGATCCGTCTTTGCGCTAAGCTTCTACGCAGCACTTCTACCCATCACTCCGCATTACAAAAACTTTTCTCAGGCGGGCTCAATGATATTCCAGCGACTGCTGCTGCTGCCACCGAGTTTTAATGAAGCTCTTCACCTTCTTCACCTGTTTTCCTACAGCGAACTTTACAACTATTGCGCCGGCCCACGGTAACCGC
>JALZEL010000365.1 GCA_030862075.1 Actinomycetota bacterium
CGTCCCACCAGGGGTGCAGCTAGCCCCGAGACGAGCAGTCCTAGGGAGTAAGCCCCTGTCACGGCCGTGCGGGACCAGCCCAGCTCCTCCTGCATCGGCACCAGGAATACCGCGAAGGCGTAGTACAGAACACCCCAGGAGGCGGTCTCGGTAACAGCGAGCGTCCCGGCGATCGCCCAGCCGTAGTAGAAGCCGCGCCGCCATGGCGCGCCAGCGTTATCTTCCTCGCTAATCTTTCGGACCTACTACCCGTCTGTTCCTTTATCGCGCTAGGCCCACTCAACGAGCGCGCATCCGAGGCGCAAGCACGATTCGTCGATCTCTGCTCGCCTCTCGTAGCGCACCAAGAGCGTGGTGTACCGCGCCAACCACATCTTTCAGATAGTACTAAACCACGGCTCAGGGTCCGTCGAAGGGTTTCAGGGTTCGCCGACATCATGGCTACTCTGGCTTCAGCTGATCCGGCTCGTCGTAGCCGGGTGCAAGTCTGCGAGAGTATAAGAGGCCAGGAATCTCGACTAGTTTAGCCGCCTTTTCCCGGCCAAGCCTCTTCCGTCCCCGATGAAGAATGTTCCTGAAGTGCTTCAACGATTTGCTCGGACACCTCATGGGTGCTCGCCTTACCGCCGAGGTCCGATGTGCGGATAGGGGTATCGGCCAGCATCTGTGCGATGGCTCGCACGATGGCTTTGCCCGCTTCGGCGTACCCCAGATGCTCGAGCATCATGGCGCCGGACCAGATCTGGCCTATCGGGTTCGCGACGCCCCTGCCGGCGATGTCGGGAGCCGAGCCGTGCACGGGCTCGAACATGGACGGAAACTCGCCTTCGGGGTTGAGGTTGGCAGAGGGTGCTATCCCTATGCTCCCCGCGATCGCTGCTCCCAGATCGCTTAGGATATCTCCGAAGAGGTTGGAGGCGACCACTACGTCGAAGCGGCGCGGGTCGAGCACAAACGCGGCGGCTAAAGCGTCTATGTGATACTGGTCAGCGTCGACGCCGGGGTGTTCGGCCGAGTGCCGCCGAAAGATCTCGTCCCAAAACGGCATGGTGTGGATGATGCCGTTGGATTTGGTTGCCGAGGAGACCCTGCCCCGCCTCTCTCCGGCGAGCTCAAAAGCGTAGCGCATGACACGCTCGACGCCGCGCCGCGTGAAGGTCGCCTGCTGCACGGCCAGCTCCTCGGGGCCTCCGTGGTAGAGTCTGCCGCCGATTTCGGAGTATTCGCCCTCGTTGTTCTCGCGCACGACGACCATGTCTATGTCCTCGGGCACCACCCCCCGCAGCGGGCCCTCGATCCCTTCGAACAGCCTCACCGGGCGCAGGTTTATGTACTGGCGGAAACTGCGCCGGATCGGGATCAAGAGGCCCCACAGCGACGCGTGGTCGGGTACCTCAGGGTGCCCGACTGCCCCCAGGAAAATGGCGTCGTGCTCGCGTAATCGGTCGAGGCCGTCCTCGGCCATCATGCTGCCTGTCTTGAGGAAGTACTCGCACCCCCAGTTGAAGAACGTCCAATCGAACCCGAAGCCCCAGATCTCTCCAGCGCGCTCCAGGACCCGGATGGCTTCCGGAACCACCTCGTTTCCGATGCCGTCTCCGGGGACGACGGCGACGCGATGCTTCATAGTGCCTCCTCTACTTTAGGCAAACGTGCTTTCTCCGCTGTCTTGTGCGCACAGACTTCCACGGTGAATATTCCAGCTTACATCTTAGCCCTTTAAGACCCGCGCCGAGTGCGCCACCCGCAAGACCCGGGCAGGTAGCCGAAGCCCGACCTCCGGCTGCGGAGACCTACCCGATTGCCTGACGTGCCACCCTACCTGATGCCGCGGCGGACGCTTCCGGAGGTGCCGTGCGGCTTGCGCTTGACCCACTCGACGAACCTCTCCACGTCGGGATGAGCCCTCAAAGCCTCGAGCGTGTTGTACTCGCGCTCTAGCTCCTTGTTGTCGAGGACGGTGTGTATATGCTGGTGGCAGGGGGAGCAGAGGCCGACCGTGCGGTGGACTTCCCGCCGGTCGAATGTCTTCTTGTTGCGCTTGCTCTTGTGGCGCGTCCTGGGGACGAGGTGGTGCCGGGTCAGCCTCTGCACCGTGCGCCCACACAGCCCGTACGCCCCGCCTCCCGCGTCGCCATTCGTCTTTCTCACGGCCCTATCTTAGCGCCACCCCCGCCAGCGGCGAGTGAGCGCGTTCTCCTCCCGCGCCGAGCAAGGTCGCGACCGCTTCGGATCGGTCGGTGATGGCTCGTCTTGGTTGTGCGCCGGGCGCTCGAACATGTCCAACCGGATCTCCATGACCTCCCCGGAGAAGCGCGCCTCCCAAGCCCGACAGCCGCCCCGTCCACCAGCATTACGCTGAGGCCACGCCGACTGAGATAAAGACGCATCCCTGTGCGTCCGAGCACGCGAAGCGCTCGCGTCCGTCCAGAGCATACCCCATCGTGTAGCAGTCCCACCTTGTCAGCAGGTTCACGTTCTCGCTACTTATCACTAGTAAGCAAAGTAGAGCAAGTCGGCCGAAGCATTTTCTTGAGTATTCGGACGCGTGCATAATGGTGCCGTGAAGAGCCAGGAGGACCTCGTCCGGGTGATCGCTGCCGAGGGCGTGCTCGATCCCCGCGTGCTCCGTGCCCTGCGCAAGGTGCCGAGGGCGGGGTTTGTCCCGTCCGACCTCGTCGAATGGGCCTATCTGGACCGGCCGCTGCCGATCCCCCACGGTCAGGTGACGACCCAGCCCTCGCTCGTGGCGAGGATGATCGAAGCCCTCGCGCTTGAAGGCTCCGAGTGCGTCCTAGAGATCGGGGCCGGCTACGGCTTCCAGACAGCGCTGCTCGCCTACCTGTCAAGCTTCGTGTGGGGCGTGGAACGTTGGCCAGACATCGCCGATATTAGCAGGGAAAACCTCTCCCACCACGGCGTCACGAACGTCGAGGTCGTCGCGGGCGACGGAACCGAGGGGCTCCCCGAGCACGCCCCTTACGACGCCATCCTCGTCGCCGCGGCGTTCCCTTCCGTTCCGCCGCCCCTCGCGCAGCAACTCGCCCCCGGTGGACGCCTCGTCCAGCCGATAGGCTCTGGCGGTGAGGAGGAAGTAGTTCTTTTCGAGAAAGGAAAGGAGGGCCTGAAGCGCCGCCGCACCATCACCGGTGCCCGTTTTGTCAGGCTCCACGGCAAGCACGCGTTCCCGGGATGAGACCTTCGCGGACGCCGACCGGCGGATCCGGCTTTACTTGTTAAGCTTTGGGGTAGAAGAGGTCGCTCCCTTGACGTCAACGACACGCTCGCCATCGCCGACCAAATTCCGGACCTCAGGTGCTGAAGAGGTAGTGCTCCGGGTAGAGCTCGGGCAGGGTCATAGGGCTCTTGAAGGAGAACGAGAGCCACCCCTGGATGCCCCCATCCTCGCCCTGTGCGCCAGACCCATAAAGAGCGCGAGGTCCAGGATTATGGGGGCCGCGAGGATCGAATCCCACGCAAGGAAATTTATCTTTAGAATCAGTAAAAGATATAGCTAGAATAACGTAGGCTTCCACGCGGAAAGGAGCACAGCCACATAGTTCGTATAGCCCACATCTCGGACACGCACCTGGGGTACACCCGGTACGCGAAGCTCTGCCCACAGACCAACCGCAACCAGCGGGAGGTAGACGTGCAGGAGGCGTACCGGCGAGCGGTCGACACCATCCTGGAGCGGGAGGTGGACATCGTGATCCACTCGGGCGATGTCTTCGACTCAGTGCGCCCGGCGACGCACGTGATCATCGGCTTCTTGAAGCAGACGGCCCGCGTCACCGCACGGGCGGGCCTCCCCTACCTTGTCGCCGCCGGCAACCACGAGACGCCACGCCTGCGCACGACGACGGCGGCGCTTGAATACGCGAACCTGGTCAACGCGATCTCCGCCCACGGCTTCGATCTGGACTACGAGTTGATTGAGGTCGGCGACGCGGGTGTGGGCGTGACGCTGGTCCCACATGGGGCGGTCTTCGGGACAGGGGCTGTGACGCCGGAGCGAGGCGCAGACGTGAACGTGCTGGTGACGCACGGGATGGTGCCGGGGCTGGAGGCCAAGCAGCACGAGATGGGCGAGGCGAACTTGCAGCCGGGTATGATCGAGGGTGGCTTCGACTACGTCGC
>JALZEL010000367.1 GCA_030862075.1 Actinomycetota bacterium
TGGGTTCCCTCCATCGGCTGGGCTCCCCCAGGGCGTCTGCCGGAGCTGCACGAGCGCATAGACGAGGCGGCGCTAGAGGCCGGACGCAGGCCGGAGGAAATCAAGCGCGTCTACAACGTCTCCGGCAGGCTCGGACCGGAGGGAGAAGGTTTGTTGGAAGGGTCAGTCTCGAAGTGGACCGAGCTGCTCTCCCGCTTCGCGCTGGAGAATGGGATGGACACGTTCATCTTCTGGCCCTCTGAAGACCACGAGCGGCAGGTAGAGACCTTCGGCCAGGAGGTGGTCCCCGCCGTAAGGGATATCGTAGAGAAAGAGCGTTCTCGGCAATTAAGCTGACACCTAGCGCACGCGCGCTGCGCCACCGCGCTTTCTCGGAGACTGAGAGGTCCCATGCAGAGTAGGATTTCGCATGAAAAATAACCATACAGGTTACGTCTGTCAGTGCGAGCCCGCGAGTCAGCTTTTCCTTGTACCTAACACCTTCATCTCCGCTGCGCTGGGCCGCCCCTTTGCCCACTCACCGCTACGACCTAAACTACGCAGAGGTTGACAGGACAACACGAGTAGGTGGAAGTGTGAGGGACAATAAGATGCGCCGCCCCAACCTTGGTGGGCGTTCCACCGTCTTCGGCACGCGAGGCGTGGTTGCCTGCGAGCACCCGCAGGCCACGCTCGCAGGTATCCGGGTCCTCGACGAGGGAGGGAACGCCGCTGACGCTTGCGTAGCGATGGCTGCTTCTATGGCCGTCCTCGCCCCGATGGCGACCGGTATGGGCGGTGATGCGTTCTTACTCTTCTACGACGTCCGCTCGAGATCGGTGTTAGGAGCCAACGGCTCCGGCTGTGCCCCTAGAGGCATGACGACCGAGAAGCTTCGCCAGCGGGGGATGAAGACAATGCCAGAGCGCAGCGGGGTTACCGTTACCGTGCCTGGAGCCGTACGGCTCTGGGAGGATGCCGCAAAGCGTCTCGGACGGCTGCCTTTCTCGCGCCTGCTCGAGCCCGCACGTGCGGCCGCCGAGGATGGCTATCCTCTCTCCGAGGTCTTCGCCCGGTACTGGGAGGCCGGCGAGGCTTTGCTTCGCAAGAACGAGGCGGCTCGGAGGACGTTTCTGCCCGAGGGACGGGCACCGAAGCCTGGGGAGCTTTTTCGCCAGCCGGACTTGGCAACTACGCTCGCCGCAGTCGCTGGGGACGGGGCCGACGCTTTCTATCACGGTGAGATCGGCCGCAGCATCGCCCTGTCCGTACGAGAAAGCGGCGGCTACCTGGATGAAGAGGACCTAGCTCGGCACGTGACCCTCTGGGTTGAGCCGATACATACCGACTATCGGGGCGTTCAGGTTTACGAGATCTCCCCTCCCGCTCAGGGCATCGCGGCTCTGGAGATGCTTAATATTCTCGAAGGCTTCGACCTTAGCGCCTTGCATACCGTAGGTGCCGAACGCATCCATCTCGAAGCTGAGGCCAAGAAGCTCGCCTTCCGTGACCTACACGAAAAGGTCGGGGATCCCGAGTTTGTCGGCGTCCCTACCCGCGAGCTCCTCTCTAAAGAGTACGCGGCGAAGCGGCGAGAGAAAATCTCTTTCGACAGGGTCATCGAATCACCCGAACCCGCTGTCGGAAGCGACACCACCTACCTCTGCGCGGTGGACGCTGAGGGTAACGCTTGCTCGTTCATTAACAGCCTCTACATGGGTTTCGGAAGCGGTGTAGTTGCAGGTGGCACCGGCGTCTGCCTTCAGAACAGGGGCCGATCCTTCCACCTCGTGGAAGGTCACCCGAACGCCTTGGCCCCCGGTAAGCGGCCTCTCCACACCATTATCCCCGCCCTCGCCACCAAGGACGGGGATCTCTGGGCAGCTTTTGGCGTGATGGGCAGATTCATGCAGCCCCAAGGCCACGTCCAGTTGCTCTCGAACGTTATTGACCACGGCATGAACCCCCAGGAGGCAGTCGATCACCCCCGCCACTTCCACGACGCGGGCCTCCTCCTCGTTGAGGGGCGGGTGCCTGCGGAAGAGGTTCGAAAGCTCCGGAAGATGGGACACCGAGTCGAAGTGGGGGAAGATTATTTAATCCCGACCGGCGGTGCTCAGCTCATCCGCATTCTCGAAAATGGAGTTAGGGCCTGCGGCAGCGATCCGCGTAAGGATGGGGCTGCCTTGGCGCAGTAGAGCTTTTGACCACCTACGGTAAGCAGAGGGCTAATGCCCAGAGCCTGTGCACTCGCCACTAACAGTTGACGACATGATGCTTAGTTTACACTAGGGCAAGGTGCGTCGGAGGGTGTCAAAGTAAGTCTGAGATAGCCTAGCATAGGTCAAGGGCTTGCTAAAGGATCTGCACATAGGGTCTGTGGCCCTAGATGCTACGTTGCGCTAGCGTAGCCTACTCGTGTGACAGCCTGAGTTGGACGAGGAAACGCGCCCGAACTCTTACGCTGCCTTCTCCAGCTCGCGGCGAAGCTTCTTCTGAAGCAGCTCGAGAAGCGCCTTCTCTTCTTCGGTGAGGTCGCCTTGCTCGGCGACGAGGATCTCCTCTAGCTGCTCGGCCTGGCGAGCGATGACGGAGCCCTCCAGGTAGTGCTCTATAATACGTGGGCTGACGTAGGACGAACGGGCTATATCGCGGGTGTTGCCTAGCCTCTCGGCTACGGCGTCTATCGCCTGCAGCACGTTCTTATTCGCCAACTTCTCATCCTCGGCCGCCCCGAGCTCGGCGAGCTTGAGGGCGGCAATCAGGGTGCCGGCCCAGGTCCGGAAGTCTTTCGGGCTGAACTCGTTGCCCATCACCTCTTTGATATAGGCGTTCAGGTCCCGGGCTTTGATGTCTTTGATCTCCCCGGCCTCGTCGTAGTACTTGAAGATTTCGTAGCCAGGGAGCGCCGCGCATTCCTCAACGATCTCCCGAAGTCGCGTGTCAGCGACGCACTTGCGCTGCATCTGCCCCCACTTGCCCCGGTATTCGAATATCATCTCGTCGCCGTTGATGGTTAAGTGTTTCCTTCGGAGGGTTGCGATCCCGTAGGTATTGTTCTTCTTCG
>JALZEL010000384.1 GCA_030862075.1 Actinomycetota bacterium
CAAGACCAAAAGCAACACCAAGAGCGTGACAACGGAGATCGACACGGCGGTGCCGACCGAGGAGCGCACGCCTCGGGAAATGATGGAGGACGCCTACGTGACCATCCGCAGAGGGCTTGTTGGCGAGTTGATAGAACAAGTTATGCACAGCTCTCCGAGCTTCTTCGAGCGGTTGGTGGTGGACCTGCATGTGAGGATGGGCTACGGCGGCACGAGAGCACGTCAACCCGCACATGTCGCTTGACGACCTCGGAAAGCAGGCCCGGGACGTCGTGCCTCAGACCGAGCGGCTACTCAAGGATGGCCGTCCGAGGTTGCGCTTCCTGCGCGCACCTTTCTCGGAGGTCGAGGCGCTGAAGGTGGACATGTACACTGAGAGGAAGCTGGTGCAGGAGGGCGAGAGGGTCCCCTGGCGAGATCGGCTCGAGCGGAGCGTGCGGGGGGATTTGCTGCAGAAGGTATACGTCCCCGGAGCCACGGTATTGGGCACCTTCACGGTCGGCGAGAACCTGGACGTGGCGATCAGGAACTTCTGGATCGAGAAGATCCTGTGCACGATCCTCCGCGAGGCGCACGAGCGGCAGGTCGAGAAGACGATAACCACGCTTTCTGAAGGACCGGTGGGGTTCGATAGAGGCTAGTAGTTAGGAACATGGTTGTGCTAGAGGGCTTGCGCTTACAGAGGGCAGTAGGGTGCTGCCCCGTCGCCTCCAAGCCCCATAGCTCCGCTCGGCGAAAGTAAGGGGGGGTAGGTAGAGGCAAGTTGCGGAAAGAAGGAGGGAGTGAGTTGCTGGAAGCGGCGACGTGGATGGTCTACGTGCTCGCGGCGATCCTGATATTTGGGGCGATCGTGGCCGCGGTCCTGGCTGGGTTCGCGCTGCAGTTCGGGGCAACGGTTCTGCGGGAGATCACTGGCGAAGGCCGCGAAGAGGGCGGGCCCGATGCCTCTATACTGTATAGCTCTGCCCGGCGGGGTAAGGGGACTTAGGGAGAGTAGATAGGTCGCCTGATAGGTAGCTTCTCGGAAGTTCGGGCGTATTAGGTAGAGCCTAACTCGTCTAACAGGTCTTCCGAATCAAACGTCCGTGGCGCGGTAAAGAACGGCTTGCCGTGCTCATCGGTCCATTCCTCGCGAGGGCGATCGTAGTAAAGCTCTAGCCCGTTGCCGTCAGGGTCACGCAGGAATACTGACTCGCTCGGGCCACTGTCCTGAGTCCCGGTGAAGGTGTGGCCATGCTCTAGCACACGCTTGACGGCCTTCGCCAGTTCCCGCCGGTTGGGGTAGATGATGGCGAAGTGGTAGAGGCCGGTGTGCCCCTGCGGTAGGGGCGTCCCACCGGCGCTGTGGAAGGTGTTCACAGCGATGTAGTGATGGTAGCCGCCCGCCGACAGCCAAGCCGCATTGATACCGGCTTCGTCCGGACCGTACATGGTGATGTCGAAGCCCAAAACGTGGTGGTAGAAGTCCGTTGCACGTTGAAGGTCGGCGACCTGCAGATGTACATGGCCGATACGGACGTCTGGATGGACGGGTTCACTCATGGCTTCCTCCGTTGCGTTTTCGCCGTGCCTGCCGGTTAGCCGAAGGCTACTCACCGTGCATCCTACGCTATTCACACAACTGCCTAGAAGGTGCCTTCCTGGAAACCCCTATTCACCCTCTCTGATGCTTATGCGTTAGGATCGGGGCTTTCGGGCAAGGCAAAGGCCCTCCGGGAGGATAGGAAAGTCGGAGGGCCTCAGAGTAGCGAGACCGGAACTCCTAACTTAGGGGCTCCGGCCTAGGAAAGGGTTCTTTTACGTCCTACCCTGATAGGGCGCGGCATAAATAAAAGGTCGGAGTACCTACCGCGAGCGGACCGGGGCGAAGCGGTCTCTACCACGCCGGGCCTAACACTGCCTAACAAAAAGGGGGGATTGAGGGCGTGATCGTTCGCGCGACAAAAGGACCGGAGCCCCCGCTAGAGGACCCCGGCCCCTCCTTATTCACCAGCTGCCGACAAGGGGATTCCCGGAAACCGAGCCTCCGGTGTCAGAAACCTCGGCGATTCGCTGGATAAAGGCTAGAGGCAACCTGCCCCATCGCTCTTCTATAGGTATAGGTTCTTGACAGCTTCGCAGTTGTCGATAAAAGTCGAAGTAGCGTGAGAGCGTCCAGATGCTGCGGGGCGGGCAACCACATCGCGGGGTGGGTGCGCAAGCGCTTTGCAGGACAGGGATGGGTGAGAGACAAGGAAAGGAACGGGTGTGGCCGAGAACTACAACACTAGGCGGGTTGCGATCGCCTGTCAGGGTGGCGGAAGCCACAAGGCTTTTACGGCAGGGGCGTTGAAGAAGCTCCTTAAAGAAGAGGGTGAGGAAGGGCACGAGTACGAAATCGTGGCTTTGAGTGGTACTTCCGGTGGTTCCATTTGCGCTCTGCTGGCTTGGTATGGGTTGTTGATGAACGACACCAACAGGGCCATTGAGCTACTGGATTCTTTTTGGAAGGACAACTGTGCCAACTCGTTTCAGGACAGGTTCCTGAACGACTGGCTTCTTCAGGCGAATCGCTTCTTCGGCAATATCGGTGGAACGCCTACCGTCAGTCCGTACCTTACGCCTGCTTCCTCTTGGGCCAGAGATCAGTTGAAGAGCATGTTAGAAAGGCATGTCGACTTCGGGAGGATCCAAGGACTCGTAGAACCGTCGAGCCCGATGCTCCTCGTAGGTGCCGTCGATGTTCTCTCCGGAGAGTTCAAGGCCTTCAACAGTCGCAGGGACAGGATCAACGTCGACATGATCCTCGCTTCGGCCGCACTCCCGACACTGTTCAAGGCCGTGCACACTAACGGGGGGGTGTATTGGGACGGCTTGTTCTCGCAGAACCCACCTGTACGCGAGCTTCCCGACGCGAAGCCTAACGAGATATGGGTGTTACAGATAGACCCGCAAGAGCGGGCTGCAGAGCCGAAGACGATGCCCCATATATTGGATAGGCGTAACGAGCTTGCAGGTAATCTTTCGCTGTACCAAGAAATTTACTTCATAAAGAGGATTAACGAGCTGGTCGGCAAACTGGGCGAAGGTGAAAATAGGGAAGACAAACTCCTTCGCGTTCCTGGGGACCCCGGGGAGGAAGACAAGGAGTACAAGCACATCGAGGTGAAGTGGATCGAGATGCTTTGGGAGCTGGATTCCGAATCGAAGCTCAATCGTGACCCTCGATTCATACAAAGGATGGTGGCTTATGGTGAAGAGCAGGCCGTAGCATTTCTGAACAAAGAACTCACAGGAGTTGGCGGCAGGACCGACTGACCTATGTAGGGGGCTTACGTATAGCTCAGTTCCGAGAAGATTAGCCTTCTAGGCAGCTCGCCCCTTCTCGAAGTTAGAAGTATGGAGCAGCCCGCTTCCTCAACGGTACAGGCCCACGGCAAGCGCAGCCTGTTCTGCGAACGCAGCAATAGGATATAACGTTCTATTTTTCAGTCTACCCGCTACCAAAGCAGAACGTGCAGCAGTGTGGCAGCAGTAGGGATAGAACAGAACCGAACACAACAGGAAATGCAATCGAAGCAAAGCTGTGTTTTTGCCTTGAACAAGCGGAGTTTCCTAGCAGGCTAGAACCAGTTAGAACTCACTGATTAAGACTACGAATCAGAAGGTCACAGGTTCGAGTCCTGCCGAGCGCGCCCGGCGTCCGCCACGCGCGAGTCGCCGTTCGTCGGCCTCGTGGGAGGATCGGCCGCCGCCTAGCCCTCCGCCTCACGGCCATATAGGGTTGCTCCAGGCCCGCCTCCCCGCCGGATCCACCACGGTAACGCGGCAGTAGGAGCCGCGGAACGGCGCAAGGTCGAACTCGGCTTCGACGACCGCTTCGCCCGTGCGCTCGGACCCGCTCTGCCACCGGTCGCCGCCCGTGGTCAGCGAGATCGCGTACGCTTCGCTCGTCGCCACGCGCAGCCGCTCGTCATCCACGATCAGCTCTCGCAGCGATGGCCCCTGCGTCGAGTAGTAGCGCCCGGCCTTCATCGAGTCCAGCAGGGCCTGCTGATCGAGCCGCTCGCAGTGGACCTCCACCCAGCCCCCGAAGCGGTCGCGGGGGTGTCCGAAGTGCGCGTCGTCGCCCGCATTGACCAAGACCTTGTGGCCTTTCTCCAGCAGTCCGTCGAGCATGTAGGCGCCGTTGGCCCCGTCGGGGATGGCGGCCATCGCCCCGTTGTGGTTGTAGACCTCGATCGCGTGCACGGCGTCCAGCCCCGGCAGCCCGGCAGCCGCTGCGAGCGGGAGGTTGTTCAGCCCCGGGTGCAACATGACCACGAATGCCCCGGTGTCCCGGGCCCGCGTGATGGCCTCGGCGTGGTCGCCCACCGGGGGCGCCCTGAAGTCCACGGGCAGTCCGGCAGCCGTGACCCAGTAGGTGTTGCGCTCCGCCCACGGGCCAGAGCTGAACTCCGCTCCGACTATAGTGGTGAAGCCCTCGTCGCGAAAGGGTCGGGTGTCGGTTATCTGCCAGCCGTACTCGGCTTCGAAGTGGTCGGAGAGGCAGATGAAGTCGTAGCCGGCGTCGCGGTAGGCGCCGACGACCTCCTCGGGCCTCCGCAGACC
>JALZEL010000392.1 GCA_030862075.1 Actinomycetota bacterium
GACTCCATGTTTGTGCATTCGCCTCATGCCGCCAACTTCGCCGACGAACTCTTCCAGCACGGCTAAGTAGTGACCGACGTCCTCGCGGGTGGCGGCCACCGAGACCGTTGGCCCCGCGCCGATGAGCGCCTCCCACACGCCTCGGTTAGCGAAGTCGACGCGCTTAAGGAGGTCGAGCTCCTCGTTGGCGTGCTCGTAGTACTCGGTTGCGTTGCGCGGTAGCCGGTCCGCGTAGGTGTAGCCGGAGCGAGCATATAGCCGGTGCGCGCTCCAGGCGAACCCTGCCGCCCGCGGTAGTGAGCTAGCAGGACGAGGGCACAGCGTCATCGCAGTAGAGGTCTAGTTTAAGGAGCTGACGAGAGATAGGGGATTGAGTATGGGCTCGACAGCCTGCGTTCTACGTACCGCGTAAGGCTCTTAGAAGCGCTTCGAACTTGCTACGACAGTCTGCGCACTTCTCGAGGTGATCGCCAACCAGCGGCATCGCAGCACTCGCCTCCACTCCGGAGAGCTCCGTCTCCGCAAAGCTATCCAACCGCTCGAAACACTCGTCGCAGCCGATCTCTACCTCGCGAGTCTCGGCTACAACCCTCACCAGTTTGAGAACATCACCACGCTTCAGCATCGCAGAACTCCTCTTTATTTCTAACTGCTAGACCCGGCATACCCTTCGGATCTTACCCTTCGTCGAATACCGCCAGCACTTCTTTTGCCGAGAGGCCCGAGGCCTCCATCTGCCTCTTCAGCTTTTTGCGGGCATCGTGCAGCAGCTTGTAGAGGGCGTTCTGATTGGTGCCCATGCGCCTGGCTACCTCCGAGATGGGCATCCCCTCCAGCAACACCGCCACGACCGCCTCCCGTTGCCTGTCGGTCAGTTCTTCATCGACCATGCGGCGCAAGTCGCCCAGCACTATGTTCTGGAACGTCAGCTGTTCGGGGGTAAGCTGGGTGTCCGCCAGCCCGCGGTCGGCCGCCTCGCGCCGGGCGAACAGGTCCTGCAAGGACGCGTCGCGCTACCGCCTGCGCTTGAGTTCGGTGAGGGCCACGTTCATGGCGATCTTCTGGGCCCAGGTGGTGAAACGGCTCTCTCCCCTAAAGGAGTCCAGGTTACCTGTTATCTTGATCAGCGCCTCCTGGGCGAAGTCACTGACGTTTGCCTCTATACCACCCCCGTAACCGCCGAGGGCTGCCCTCAGCCCGCGCACGAGCAGGTCGTACAGGTCCGCGAGCGCCTCGCCGGGATTGGGCCCACGCAACTCTGCGAGCCATTGTTCGTTTGTGCGTTCTCTCACGTAAGGCCAATACTGTCTCGCTTTCTCTACCCACCGTAGCACCGATCCCGTGGAGAAGCAGGTACCTCGGTGGAGCCAGAACCGCGGTTAGGACGACGCATGTGGTGCTAGGGGGTAAGAAATCTGCCACTTGAGTGGTCTTATAGACGAGGGCCAGAAAGGAGCGTTACGCAGGTACGCGGGGAGAAGATGCCCCGGAGGATCCCACAGCCCGACGACAGCAGAGAGCATAGCGAGGAGGTTTCGAGATAGCACGAGAGGCGGTAAGTAGAATGAATGATCGGGAGACTCCAAACCCTATTGGGAGGTACTTGAGGCACATCGGTAGTGGAAGGCTCCTTACGCACGAGGAGGAGATAGATCTCGGCAGGAGGGCAAGGGAGGGAGACGAGACGGCACAGTCCAAGCTTATCGAGAAGAACCTCAGGCTCGTCATCCCGATCGCAAAAAAGTATCGCGGGATGGGGGGGCTGCCCTTCGGGACCTCATCCAGGAGGGCAACATAGGCCTCATGCGAGCAGCGGACAAGTTCGACCCCGAGAAGGGCTTCCGCTTCTCCACGTACGCCACCTGGTGGATCAGGCAGGCCATCCAGAGGGCCGTCGCTGACAAGGGCCGGACCATTAGAGTACCGGTGCATATGGGCGAGAAGATAAGGAAGATGGCTAGGATCTACAACGAGCTTTCGACGCAACTCGAGCGGAAGCCCACCGACGAAGAGGTTGCCGAGAGGCTCGACTGGGACGTCGATCGGGTCAAGGACGTGAAGAGCGCCATACCCGACGCCACCAGCCTCAACCAGCAGCTCTCCTCCGAGGAGGACAGCTCGGAGCTCGGCGATCTCGTCGAGGACGAGCGCGAGTCGGGGGTGGCCGGCGAGGTAGTGAGGGAGCTGGAGATACGCCGCCTTATAGAGGCCGTCGAGCGGCTCCCCGAACGCCAGCGCCACGTCCTCGTCCGCCGCTACGGCCTGGACGGCGAGAAGCAGGTCACCCTCGCCGACCTTAGCGAGGAACTTGACGTCTCCCGTGAGAGGGTCAGGCAGCTCCAACGCGAGGCCGAGCGAGCACTCAGGGATGAAGTCGAATACGAACAGGAACTCTCGGCAGCCGCTTAGCCCCCGCCAGTAGTGCCGGTTTGGAGAGGGCACGTGATCAGAGAGCCGTATCAGGCGGTCTAAGGTAAGGAGGCAGAGATGAACGAAAGAGCATCGCAGAGAAGCTTGGGCTTTAGGCCAGAGAACTCAACGGTGAGGAGGTAAGAGAGTGCTCTTTAGTCGCCACAAGACCAAGATGGTCATGCCCGCCGAGGCCCTTCCTGGCCGGGAGCAGCCGGCGTTCGCCGTTCCGGAGAGGCACGCTGTGCTCGGCACGCCCCTTGAGCCACCCTTTCCCGAGGGTCTGAGCGCCGC
>JALZEL010000370.1 GCA_030862075.1 Actinomycetota bacterium
CCCTCGACGGGCAGTCCACCCAGCTCGCTCGGACCGGTCCACCCCTTGGGGGTGCGCAATACTATTGCCGGCCAGCGGGGGCGTCCGGACAGGCCGTCCTCTCTTGCCCCATGTTGGATCGCACGGATGTCGGTGTAGCATTTATCCAGCGTTGCGGCGAAGCGCTGATGGACCATCGGCGGATCGTCGCCCTCGACGAAGTGGACCGCGTAGCCATGCCCTTCTAGTATGGAGCGGACCTCGCTGTCTTCGGCGCGGCCGAGCACGGTGGGGTTGGCGATCTTGTAACCGTTGAGGTGCAGGATCGGCAAGACCGCACCGTCTCGCGCCGGGTTGAGGAAGCTGATGGACTTCCAGGAGCCCTCCAGCGGTCCACTCTCCGCCTCGCCGTCGCCGACGACCGCGGCGACGAGGAGGTCCGGGTTGTCGAAGGCCGCGCCGAAGGCGTGGGCGAGAACGTAGCCGAGCTCGCCGCCCTCGTGGATCGAGCCGGGCGTCGGTACGCTCAC
This sequence comes from Actinomycetota bacterium, assembly GCA_030862075.1. Lineage (GTDB taxonomy): Bacteria > Actinomycetota > Rubrobacteria > Rubrobacterales > Rubrobacteraceae > Rubrobacter_F. Next base: position 510 of record JALZEL010000370.1, read on the forward strand.
GTGACTCGGCACCCCGCCAGGCGTCGAGAACTGCCTGAAGAGCCGTCGCAGCCCCGCGGCGTCTTGCGAAACCTCGGGATAGACCTCGGAGTAGGTGCCTTCGAGGTACACGTTCGCCAGGACGGCCGGACCGCCGTGACCCGGACCAGCCAGGTAGATGGCGTCCAGGTCGTACTCCCGAATCAGGCGGTTGAGGTGAACGTAGACGAAGCTGAGACCGGGCGAGGTTCCCCAGTGCCCGAGGAGGCGCGGCTTGATGTGCTCGGGTTCCAGCGGCTTGTGCAGCAGCGGGTTGTCCTGCAGGTAGATCTGGCCGACCGTCAGGTAGTTGGCGGCTTGCCAGTAGCGCTGTATGCCGGCCAGCTGCTCCGCCGAGAGCGGGCCCTCAGCGGGCTCCTCGGCGGAGAGCGCCCGCCGCGGCGCAGTGGCTTCTTCGACCACGCTGGAGATAGTCGGGTCGAAACGGTACATGCTCTGCTCCTCTCTGCTCAATGTTTCTGCTCGATGAGCCTTCTCGTGTGCCGGGCGACCATCAGGTCTTCGTCGGTAGGCACGACGCGGACGGTCACCGCAGCGGCGTCGCCGGAGATAACCGGCGCGTGCGCCGCGTTGCGACCGCGGTCGAGCCGGATACCGAGAAATTCGAGGCCCTCGCAGACGCGCTCTCGCACGGGCCCGGCGTGCTCGCCGATGCCGCCCGTGAAGACGAGGGCGTCGAGCCCTCCGAGAGCGGCGGCCAAAGCACCGAGGAACTTCTTCGCCCCATAACAAAAGAGAGCGACCGCCTCGGCCGCGCGCGGATCTGACGCCTCGCGGTCCAGCAAGTCTCGCATATCCGCGCTCGTCCCCGAGACGCCGAGAAGGCCAGCCTGCTTGTTGACAAGATCGCTCACCTCGGTCACGGTCAGGCCCCGCTCCTCCAGTAAAAATAGAGGCACACTCGGGTCGAGGTCGCCGCTGCGCGTCCCCATCACGAGCCCGCCAGTTGGGGTAAACCCCATTGTCGTGTCGACGCCGACGCCGCCCCAGACGGCGGCCATGCTCGCACCATTGCCGAGGTGCGCGACGACGACACGCCCGTCGTACGCCTCAGGGTCGAGACGGCGCAGCTCCTCCATTACGTACTCATAGGAGAGGCCATGGAAACCGTAGCGGACGACGCCTCCTTCCGCAAGATCGCGCGGGAGCGCGTAGAGCCGGGCGACGCGGGGCATCCGGCTGTGGAAAGCGGTGTCGAAGCAAACCACCTGCGGGACCGCCGGATAAGCCCGGCCCACGGCCTCGATCGCCGCGATCGCCTGGGGAAGATGGTTGGGGTCGATGGGCACCAATGCCCGGAGATCGGCGACCACCTCGGGGGCGACCCTTTGCGGCTCGCGGTAGCGGTCCCCGCCGTGGACGATCCGGTGCCCGACCGCCGTTAAGTCGTCCTGGTCGAGCCCCCGATCTCGCAGCCGACTCAGCAGGGCGTCGAGTGCGGCGGCGTGGTCCGGCAGATCATCCTGGCGCTCGTCGA
>JALZEL010000016.1 GCA_030862075.1 Actinomycetota bacterium
AGGTCTATCTCGTAGAGTCGGAAGCGGAGGATCGCCACGCCCATAGCAACCGGGCTGCCCGTAAGACCAACCGTAGTCAGTATGAAACCCGCCCACCAAACCCACGTTGCGCTTACCGCTGGGAAGACGGTGTTTTTTAGGATAACTCCGCTGACTGCTACCGTAGTGGCGTAGGCGAACCATTTGATCTGCTGGCGCTCTACCTCACTCGCCTGCCGCAGCCGTGCAAGCATGGAACCTGCCGCTACGACAATGAGAGCATACATGAACGCTTCAACTATCCTGTAGAGGTTCGGCAATCCTTCGATTCCACGCGGGTTTTCGATGGGAGTAAGCAAGATCGGACCAGGTGAGAATGCCGCCAAAATTGCTCCCACTAGGACCGCAGCCGTAGTGAACCAGGCAAACCGCCGCCAGCGAGCACTAGGCAGCCTACCATCGGGGAACAGCAACCCTAAGAACACGACAAGGCCGAGGCCCGGAACCCAAAGCCAGGACGACATCCAAGCTACCGCTTCACCCCCCAGAAGAGATCCGGGCTGCGCCACTAGGGCGTAGGTGGCGTACTCGGTACTGAAGTGGGTTGCTCCGAAGATGAGCCCTATCGCGCAGAAGAGCCAGCCTATAGGGTTATTGGGAGAGCAGTGGGGGCCGATAACAGCGCCTACCGTCGAATAGCCAACTGCGACCAGAGTAGTTTCTAGCCAGTAGTAGTAGATGGGAACACCAGCGTGTAACAGGTTCAGGACTAGAAGGAGGAGGCTAAGAGATGTCAGCGCTAAAGAGACCGCGCACATGTACCAGGCGAGCCAAGTAGCAGAGCTGCTGCTCATCATTGGTTTTGCGGTTTGCCGGCTCAAGTCTGGATCAGCGCTGGCTCCTCGCACGGTTTGCGACGCAGGATAATAGTAGGCAAGCCCGAAATCCGACGCAAACAGAGAGCTTGCGCCTCTCTAAGAAGCTGCCCCGTTGCCTCTATTAACCTAATTGCCGACAAGGCTAGTCTTCTCGGAAACCCGCACAGCCCCGGTCCTACAGCACAGGGACCGAACAGAGTGGCCCCCTGCTAACTTACACGGCGTATCCCTTCTCGGGGCAGAAGCTCTACCTCTCGCAAGCGACGGTGCGCAACCACATCCGCTCGCTCTTACAGGCTGCGGTTGCTCACCCCCAGCTCGAAGCTCTAGCCCAGGCGCGCAAGTTAGGTTTCCTCTCTGGGTAGCTGCGTGTTGAGCGGTGCTCTCCAACGATTCGATGCTAAGAGCTTCTATGCGGCTCCGAAGGTCTGCCGTAGCCAAGCACCGACCACGTAGGCCAGCAGCGCTGCCTCGCCTCCAGTAAACAATGTCTCCAGACCCGCCCTGAAAGCCGATCGGCCGAGCACCAACCCCTTTGCAGCCCCGACGCCGAAGAACGCGAACGCCGCGCCTATCGCACTGACAAGAAAGCTGGTCTCCCGCCCCCCGACTGGGCGACGGTTTAAGGTGCCGATTCTCCTCGCGACGTCTCGGTTCTTGGGGACCGTGCGCTAGCCAAAGGCCCTAGCCAACGCGGTGGCGACTACCGCAAGGACGACAGCGAGCAGCACCGGCGCCCGAAGCGTGAGGGCGCCCGCCGCGACGGCCACCCCTATGGCCTTCTCGTCGAGGACTAGCCGCCCGTCCTCGCCAAAGGTTTGGGTGACCACCAGCGCAGCGAGAAGGGCGGGCGCCAGCAGGGCGATGACCGCGTTTGCGCTCTGAGGCAGCTCCCGGCCTCCTACCAGGATGGGGCCGAAAGCCCTGATGGCCGCGCTAGCCAAAGCCACGGCTACGATTGTGATCCAGACCGCCGTCACGAGGACCGCCCTCTCAAGCCGAGAAGCGCCGCGGCGCAGGAGACGATCACCGGGATGCCCGGGGCCATGAACGGGACCAGGGTGAGCGCCAGCGCCACCGCGAGCAGCACCACAGCGATCGTCTGTCCCCCGCCGCGCAGGTCCTCTACAAGCAGGGTGAGGTAGAACGCCGGGAAGATCACGTCCAATCCCAGCTGCTCAACGTCCCCCACGACGCCGCCGACCAGCACGCCGACAACCGTACCGCCGACCCACAAGATGACTTGCGGGACGGTGGCACCAATCATGAATTCTCTGTCGAAGCGCCCGCCACCCCGACTGGCCAAAGCCCAGGAAGCGTCTACAATCGCCTGGCCCTCCAACGCCCGGCGCAAAGGCCCACCCTTAAGGAAAGGGGCGACGGCGACTCCCATCGGCAAAAAGCGGGTATTCAGCAGCACAGCGGCGACGATTGCCGGCACCACCCCACCGCCGCCACCCAACACCGACGCTACCGCGAACTGGGCAGTCCCGGAGAAGGTGATGACGGAAAAAACGATCGGGGCGACCACACCCCAATTCAACGAGTAGGCCAAAACCCCGAAAGAAATCCCCATCACCCCCGTCGCCAATGCGAGCGGCAGCACCGCCCGCGCTCCGGCGAGGTAGCCTCCGCCGCTACATTCTCCTTCGCTCCTCATGCTCACACCCTCGCTTCCTCGTTCATTAATGATCAAAACCTCGCTAAGGGTATTAACATTATGCCCCATTCTCATTAATGAGTCAACCGTTGTTATACTCATTAACTGGTCGTGGAGGGCGCCCGAGATTGGGAGGCGAACGTGGATAGCGTCAGACGAGAAAGGACATTCAAATTTAAAGGCGGCGTCCCGTGCCTGGATTTCATCAACACCTTGGCTTGGCGCCTTACCGACCGCCCTGTGGAGTACCTCGGCTCCTACGAGGACCTGCTGGCCTGGGGGAGGCAGGCGGGCCTGCTCATACCAGACGAGACAGAGGTGCTCTCTGAATGGGCGGCAACGAACCCCGAGGAGGCACGAGGCACGCTGTCGCGGGCGGTCGCCCTGCGGGAGGTGGTTCATCGGGTCCTCAACGCCGCGATCGCCGGCGAGCCCCAGGACGAGGACGCCCTGTCGATACTTAACCGGGAACTCTCGGTGGCACTCTCGCGACTAGGCGTGGCACCCACGGAGGGCGACGACGCCTACGTGTGGGCCTGGGATTGGAGCGCGGACGACAGCGGAGAGCCGCCACTGGATCGCCCCTTGTGGCCCGTGGCGCGCTCGGTGGCGGAGCTTCTGACGTCCCCGAATCTCGGCAGGGTTAAGGTCTGCGGCGGGGAGGGGTGCGGCTGGATGTTCCTGGACGAGAGCCGCAACGCCAGCCGCAGGTGGTGCGATTCGCGCAACTGCGGCAACCGCGAGAGGGTGCGCAAGCACCTCGCCCGCAAACGCCCCTCCGACTCGTGACGGCGTTTAGCGCTCCTCGTAGTTAAAAGCCAAGTACTAAGAACCTGTAAGGATATGGTTAGGAATGTATTAAGAAGCCGGGCTCCGGTCCAAGAAGGGGAGGACTGCCGCCGGGTAAGAGGGTCTGCAAAGTATTATGTGGAAGTTGCCCCGGTCCTGGTCCTACGGGCCCTATACCCAGCGGATCGGGGCTAAGCGGGTTTCCGGGAACACCCAACGCCGGAATCTAGGTTTCCGAGAAGCTACCTTCCAGGACGTTCGTGAATAAGGTCAAGAAGAGGGGAAGCCGGGGCGTTGTGCCCCGGTCCGATTCGGGGTTAGCCAACCTCACCTACACGTTCGTGCCGGCTACTTTAGTGTTTCGGAAAATACTTGCTGATGTAGGAGCAGACAGACGCGCTGTGAGCGCAGAATAACCGCTCGGTAGGAATCTGTAGTCAGCATTAAGGGATCTTTACTGAAGCGTTACATGCTAGTCACTTAGTGCCTCGACAATGATGGTAGCAATCCATCTATCTAGAGAGGAACATAGATGACGGTAAGAATATACGCTCAGGTCGTGGGGGTAGTGCTTCTCCTGCTCGGAGTGCTCGGGCTGCTGCTGGGGGAGAGGGCGCTGCTAGGCATAGTGAACATAGACATCGTGGAGGATATCGTCCATCTGATCACGGGAGGCATCCTAGCCTATGTAGGGTTCGGCCTGCGAGACGAAGGAGTCGCTCGTAGCGTGGTGGGCGCCCTAGGCGCAGTCTACCTTTTGGTTGGGGTACTCGGCTTCGTACTGCCTACCCTGTTTGGACTACTCCCTCACGGCTATAGCGTGGCGGATAACCTCATTCACCTTGCGCTTGGCGTCCTGAGCCTCGTGGTCGCTTTCGCTTTGGGAGGGAGCAGCAGGACGGCGCGAGCGTAAAGCAAGCCCTCTACTGATAATAGCTCTTGTCGCCGGGGTTTGTCCGCCCCGGCCCTCTTCTTGAGAAGCTCTGTTTGAACCGTCTTTCGTCGCCGTGGTCGTCTTCGGCGCTCTGGCGGGGGCTTTGTCACGCAGGGGCTCCTCGGCGATGGATTCGTCTGTGAGAAGAGGCGGGCGAGACAGTCATAGCTGATGGGCACCTGAATTGAAAGGGACCATACTTCATGAACCCTGAAAAGCTATCCTCATCCGATGAGCCGGCCGAGGGCTTAGCTTCTACTCTTGTCAAAGAATCCGTACCTCGCTCACGAAGCAATCAATACGCTGAGTTGAAGCGTCTCATCAAGCAGAACGGGCTGCTGGACCGCCAGCCTGCCTATTACGCGGGCAAGATCACCCTCACCCTCGGCCTGCTGGCGGTGAGCCTGACCTTACTGCTGATCCTCGACAACCCCTGGCTTCAGCTACTAAACGCTGCCTATCTGGCCTTCGTCTTTGTCCAGATCAGCCTAATCGCCCACGACTGTGGGCATAGGCAGTTTTCCTTCCACGCCTCACGGAAGAACGACTGGGCTACTCTCATCTTCGGCAACCTGTTGCTCGGGGTGAGCCGCCAGTGGTGGATCGACAAGCATAACGAGCATCATGGTCATCCGAACCAGATAGACGCCGATCCCGACGTGGATATTCCGCTGCTCGCCTTCGAAGAAGAGCAGGCTCTCGACAAGCGAGGGCTTGCCCGGTTCGTCGTGCAATACCAAGCTTTCCTGATATTTCCGCTATCGTTTCTGCAAGCGCTCAGCATGCATATCAAGAGCGTCCGCTTTCTCATCGAGAAGAAAGCAAAGAGTACGTTGGCCGAAGCGTTCCTCCTGGGAGCGCACTTCGCGCTGTACTTCGGCTTGCTGTTCTCCGTGTTAGAACCTTTGCCGGCGATGCTGTTCATCACCGTCCATCGCGGGCTCTTCGGCATGTACATGGTCTCGATCTTCGCGCCCAACCACAAAGCCATGCCCGTTCTGGACAGAGACAGCCAGCTGGACTTCCTGCGCCGACAAGTGCTGACCAGCCGGAACGTCATCGCCCACCCGATCACAGACTTCTGGTATGGCGGCCTCAACTACCAGATTGAGCATCACCTGTTTCCGAGGTTACCCCGCAACAAGTTACGAGAAGCGCAGCCGATCATCAAAGACTTCTGTCGAGCTCACTCTATCGCTTACCACGAGACCAGCGTGCTTCAGTCCTACCAGGAAATCCTGCAACACCTGCACGAGGTTGGCGC
>JALZEL010000377.1 GCA_030862075.1 Actinomycetota bacterium
GTATTACTTTCTGGGATCTTCGGCAGCGCAACATCCTGACCAGAAGAAGTGCCGGGGCCCTATGAGGAGTACCGGCATCGCGGCACACAATTACTCCCGGCTACACCTTTTAGAGGCAACGTAGGAGCCTTAAGAGCTTGTTGAAAATGAATCTCTAGTCGCTCCACACGCCGTTGGCGTTGACGATTAAGGGTCTAGAGCCTTCTTAGAGTAGTGAGGGGTGTATCTGAGCCCTGTAACTCTTGAAGTGGATAAGCTGTTAGCTATACCTACATCAAAGAGATAGCTGCCTTGTTAATTCCAACCCGACGTTGCTCTCGGTAAGAAAGGCCCTGAACTCGATCCTGCTACAGGTTTTGTCGTTTTGAACCGACGGCAACCCGCCAATGCTCTGCATAAGCGTCGGACCCCGCCCCGAAGGAGACCCTCCCAAAGACACCCTGGGCAACATCGAGGAGACGGGGGAGTTCGCCGTAAACATCGTCTCCTTGTCCCTCTCAAACAAGATGCACAAATCGTCCAAGAACCACCCGCCCGAGGCCGACGAGTTCGAGAAGGCGGGCCTCACGCCGGCGCCCTGCGAGGTCATCCAGGTCCCTCGGGTTGGGAGGCCGGCGTGAGCATGGAGTGCGTCCTGGACCGGGTCCTCCCTTTTGGCACCGATCACCTCGTCATAGGCCGCATGGTCCGCTTCCACGTCCAAGACGAGCTCTACCAGAGGAACGGCCGCATAGACGTCGCCGGCCTCGACCCTTTGGGCCGCCTCGCCGGCAACTACACCAGAATCGAGACCATCTTCGAGCTGCCCACGGACGACCTCCGATCCGAGTAATCGGCTCGAGAGTCGGGTAAGGTTGGTCTCCGGAAAGCGCCGAGCGAGAGATCGGGAGGAGAAGGTGTCGGAGGAGAACATTGACAAAGTAAGAGACGAGCAGGCGTCGCGGGACCAGATGGGCCAGAGGTATCTGGCCTCGGGCGATTCGGTCTCGATGCGCCTGTGGGAGAACGAGCAGCCCGGCGAGCCCAAGCACGAGGTCGCGCGCGAGTACGAGACCGTGGGGTACGTCATCGGGGGCCGCGCCGAGCTGCACCTGGAGGGGACGGTGGTACCACTCAACTCCGGGGATTCCTGGACGGTTCCCAGGGGCGCGACGCACACGTACAGGATCCTCGAATCCTTCACCGCCGTCGAGGCGACTAGCCCACCCGCCGAAGAGCACGGCCGCGACCACCTGTAAGTCGCACAGGACTTGGCGTGGGATCGGAAGGTTTCCCAGTGTCCGCGGAGGCGATACCGTGGATCGCGCAGCACGTCTACCGGTGCTCGTTCGCGACGCCCCACCCGATAGAGCGAGTAGCCTTGCAGGCGTTGCACAAAGAGTCGGCTCAAGAGGGCAATTTTGTGCCGCACGGACTTCTGCAGGCGTTGCGGCCCTGCAGGCCTGGCACAAAATTAGCATTTGTACAAAAATTACAAAGTCTGCACAAAAATTACAAGGGGTTGCTTAGGCCCGCCGGACGGGTACGAACGATGCCAAGCCAGCGAAGGGCGGTTCCCATTGCGTCGTGTTGGTCCGGGATGTCTGTTCTGGATAGTGGTGAGCGTGGTCTTGAGCGTAACTCTGACCATCCTCCTGAATGCCCTCCTGTACCTACTGTGAGAAGCTTAGCGAAAGGGGCATAGAGGTTTCGTAGGAGACGTGGTGAGAGTCAAGGATGCTGCATAGTCATACCCGTTGGATGCCTGACTTCCGTGGCGCTGATCCTTCTGCTCTCCGGGCTGGCCGTCGCCAAGCTACTCTGAGGTTTAGGAAGGTTCTTCTTCTCGCCGCTTCTTATCCCACCGCGCCCTGGCAGCTTTGCGGGCTGACTCGGATCTCTTCTGAGATGAGTTTTTCGGCACGGGGTCCTATGATGCGCCATGGTGGGGGGCGGGCGCTAAGGAGGCTGCCAGGACGCGCCCGTAAACGACGGTCGAAGCGTAGCCAACTACGCCCAAGACGATGCCGAGCAACATGGTCGGTCCGCCGGTTTGTTGCCAGAGATCTAACAAGCCCTCTCTCAGCACGAACAGTGAGGACAGGAAGACGATCCCAAAGAGGCCGAAGACGAGCAGCGTCAGGCTGAAGATCTGCCAAAGCGACGGGACGCTGCGCGGCGGTGCCAGATATGGCAAAACAAGCTCATAGTAGGCTGTGGCTATGCCCGTGAGCAGCGACAGCAGAACTGCGTAGGAGAGCAAGGAGGAGGCGTTCACGTCCAGCCCCAGGCCGAGCAACTGGCTTAGTGAGGCATAGACTACGTTCAGCGGGTGCGACGCTCCGAGCAGCTCGGCGATGGTGGCGGTGGCGGAGAGGGTGGCGGTGAGCGCGGTGGTACCGGCGAAGCTCCCCAACAGCACTGCACCTATCAGGTATCCGCGTGACGGGTTCGTCGGCTGCTGGGGGCGGACGCGACGAGCCCACCACAGGATCAGGAGCGGCAGCCCTACCGCCAGCGGCAAGAGCCAGAGCAGGCGCACCCCGAGCGCCGGTAGGTGTATACGGTCGAGTATCGTCGGGCCGAAGACGGCCCCTATAGCCAGGAAGGCGGCTATATATACCGAGGAGCCAGCGACATGGGCTGTTACGTAGCGCAGGTAAGGCACCTTCAGCAGGCCGCAGGCGATCACCGTTGCGTAGCGCACGCCCGGTATCGCCCGACCCAGGGCGATACCCTTCCAACCGGCGCGCGCGAGCAGCGTCTCGGCGCGGGCGAGCTGCTCCGGTCCTAGGTGCACGTAGCGGCCGAAGCGGTCGACCAGCGGGCGCCCGCCGTGACGCACGATGGCGTACAACCCGCTCCCCCCGACCGCGGATGCGAGCGTCAGCGCCACAAAGAAAAATGCCAACTGTGGCACAGATCCCCCGGTGCTCGTGCCGGCGAAGACGATCATAACGTCCGTCGGGATCGGCATGGGGAGGCCCAGCTCCTCGATCACGATCGCCAGGAGGATCGCCCCGAAGCTATGCCTCAATAACGAGCTCAGCAC
>JALZEL010000056.1 GCA_030862075.1 Actinomycetota bacterium
GCCAGCTCGTCCAAAAAGGGCGTGGTATCGAGGTACTCGTTGTAGGGTGTCACAGACCGCGCGCGAGTGGACTCCAGGTGGATCAGGACGACGTTGCGCTTCTCGGTACTAGAAGTCTGAGCGAGGCTGGCACGCGCGGCCGGGTGTTCGCCGGGCGGGACGGCAGCGTAGGCTTCTTCCTCGAAGGTCGCATACTCGATCCCTGTCAAGACCATGTTGGTGACCGGGTCCCTCTCCAAGGTGGTGGCACCGGACAGCAGCGCGAGCGAGCCGAACCCAAGCGCCAAGATCCATGACCCAAGAGGGCTCAAGAAGGAAACCCTGGGCGTTTCGGCCGGAAACCGTCCCCGCCACCGCTTGACGGCACGCGTCAGGAGCCAGGGACCTAAAGTTGCATAGAAGAGGGCGCCGGCGAGGACGATCCAAGCAAACAGCGGGACGTCGGTGGTGAGGATCGGCTTTATCTCCTCGAACTTGGGGATCCACTCGGCGACGGTGCTATAGTCGAGCGTGGTGCCGTTCTGCCGGAGGTACTCGTAGGCACACGTGGTCACTACCAGCACGAGCACCGTCACGACGTGAAAGAGGACGACCACTACCCAGCGCAAGAGCCCCTGGCGCGCCACGGCGAAGAGCCCAAGCCAGAGCAACGCGTAAGCCAGGTTGAAGAACACGTCCGCCTGCGTCAGATCCAGGGTCCGAACGAGCCCACCGTCGGCGCCGGGTCGCGAAACCGCGGCGGCGGCCTTCAGCGCGAGGTTGTAGACGGCGAAGGGCACCAGGAGGCTAAGCAGGTAAACCCAATCCCTGCGGCTCAGAAGCACGCCCAAAAAGCCCAAAACTTTCAAATTCGTCACTCCCCGACGCGAAGAAACGCGGCGATTCTATAAGATTTCATTGGGGTTTAACAGAGCTTGTCGCTAGGAAGGGTTGAGTAAAACGGTGGTGACGAACCCGCCGTTCTGCCCCCGTGTGACGAGATCGAAAACGGCTGAAACACCGGGGCCGGAGAAGCCTAAGATAGTGGTTGGGGAACCTACAGTGTTTGGAGGAATCCCGCTGCGTAGAAGGTCAGGGCGCCGCAGGCGAGGCCGGCATGGCCCATCGTGCCGGCGCGTACGTAGGGCAGAACGGCGTAGAGGACGAGCACAGGTAGGAGCGGCCAGCGGTAGGACTCCCCTGAGGCGAAGCCGGCGAGCACTGCAACAGCGGCGGAGACGACGACAGCGAAGAAAAGGGCGTGGTGGAGCCAACGGAACGGTTTCGTGTCTACGAGGCGGAACTGGACGAGCAAACCCAACGCGAAGTTCAGGAGGAATAGGATCGCGGCTGCGTAGAAGATTAAGGTTGCCAAGTCTTTCAGGTAGTTAGGTTTTCCGTCAGCATGCGCAAAGTCGCCTTCTGCCCATTGGGCTCACAGGAGCACTACCGGTCACGAGCCGAGTACCGGTAGTGAACTCGTCCACCGGGCCGCGCTCTCTTCACGCCCGTATTATATTGCTGTATGAGGATGGGGTCCGATGCCTGGTTAGTCCCGCTAGGCTTTCCTCCTCCACGAGCTGCTTGAGCTTCGTGAGATCCGCCTCGATCTTATTTCGGGCTTGTCTGGTGATCGGGAGAGCGAACACCCGGACGAGAAACGTCTCGTACTCCGACTCGACGCTGTTAACCAGCGTCCCTCCGCCTGTTGAAAGCGGTAAGTGCTCATCGTCTCGAAGTCCTTCGAGGTGCTACGGGCTTGCAGCAGCTCGTCGGCTTGTAATCGGTGATCTCCATCTCCACCTCCGTCCTCGCCCAGCCCATCTCTATCACCTCGCGGGAGCGGGAGCCAACCTCGACTCGCCGGCAGCCAAGGTCGTCGACCGACAAGCCCGCTCATCCACCGTACGAGTCGCTCTTCCTCCACGAGATAGGAACCAACCGCGATGCAGGATGTTCGATCTCGATGGCATAGACGTTGCGATACACGAGTAAAACCTCCCCGTCGCTAGTTACGTTTTTGTGTTCGAGGGTTACTACCAGCACGCAATTCCCAAGCGCCAAAACGTTTCTTCCGAAGCCCTGGTGAGTACGGAGGCGCCGTCGGGCAAGTCGAAACGGGACGGTGATGCTAAGATGCAGCCTTACTGGACGAGGGTTGAGGTCGCGTTAGTGGAGGGCGAGATGAAGAACGACCGCCCAGCTGCTTACATCACCGGGGTCGGGGTAGTCAGCCCCATCGGGGTTGGCCGGAAAGCGTTCTGGAGTTCGCTCCTGGCCAACGAGAGTGGGGTCGGTCCGATCACGCTCTTCGACCCCGACGGGTTCGAGGTCAAGATCGCCGCCGAGTGCACGGGCTTCGAGCCGAAGGACTTCATGGACCGCAAGGTCGCCCAAAGGACGGACCGTTTCGTACAGATGGGCTTGGCCGCCTCGAAGCTCGCCCTGGAGGACGCGGGGGCTTGGGGGTTTCTCGAAAAGAACCCGGAGAGGGTGGGGTTGCTACTAGGCACCGGTATCGGCGGGGTAACGAGCATAGAGCGCACCCAGCGGGAGATGGACAACAAAGGCCCTGGCCGCGTGAACCCCTTCGCCGTGACCAAGATCATGCCCAACGCGGCCACCGCCCACGTGAACATCCAGCTCGGCATGCAGGGACCATCGGCGACCCCTGCGCTGGCCTGCACTTCCGGCACGGACACTATGGGTCTGGGTTTCGACCTCATCCGTCGCGGGGACGCAGATATGGTCGTCTGCGGCGCTTCCGAGGCCGTGATCTCGCCGGTCATCGTCGCGGGCTTTATCGCGATGCGGGCCATGAGTCGCAGCAACGACGACCCCGAAGGGGCGTGTAGGCCCTACGACAAGGACCACGGGGGCTTCGTCATCGGTGAGGCCAGCGCCGTCCTCATCCTGGAGAGCGCGGACTCAGTCGAGCGCCGCGGCGTCGAGCCCTACGCCCGGATCCTCGGCGTGGGCCGCTCCACCGACGCCTACAACCTGACCGACCCTGACCCCGAGGGTCGCGGCATCCTGCGCGCCATGCAGCTCGCCCTCAAAGACGCGGGAGTCGAAGGAGAGCGGGTCGGCTTCATAAGCCCCCACGGCACCGGCACCGCCGCGGGCGACGGTCCCGAGTCCCAGGCCATGCACGCCATCAACCCGGACGTAACAGTTTCAGCCACGAAGTCCACTTTAGGACACTCCATGGGCGCGACCGGAGCCGTAGAAACCGCCATCTGCGCCCTAGCGATAAAGGAGAAGAAGGTCCCTCCGATGCGGAACCTCGAAACCCTGGCCGAGGAGTGCGCCGAGCTAGACTACGTGGTGAACAAACCACGCGAGGCCCCGAACCTCGAGGTGGCTCTCTGCGCAAACCTCGGCGTCGGCGGACACAACGCAGCGGTCGTACTGGAGCAGGCTTAGGGAGGACGAGATGGGACCGTTTCCGTGAACATTTTAAAAGAACGTTTGGAAGAACTCGAAGCCATAGTCGCGCCATTCGGCAGCGCGTTGGTGGCGTTTTCGGGCGGGGTGGACTCCTCGCTGACCCTGGCGGTCGCAGCAAGGACACTGCCCAAGGAGAAGGTGCTCGCCGTTACCTCCAACAACGAGACCTACCTGCCCAGCGAGCTGGGTCAGGCAGAGGAGTTCGCCCGTTCTCTAGGGGTAGAGCACCTCGTGGTGAACACGCGGGAGTTGGACGACCCGAACTACGCGAAGAACCCGACCAACCGCTGCTACTTCTGCAAGAGCACGCTCTATTCGGACCTGGCCGAGATGGCCCGGGAGAAGGGCTTTCGGTGCGTAATAGACGGGGCAAACAAGGACGACGAAGGAGACCACAGGCCCGGCAGGAAGGCGGCGAAGGAGCTCGGGGTCGTCTCGCCGCTGGCCCTGGCAGGGATGGGCAAGGCCGAGGTGCGGGAGCTCGCAAAACACCTTGGGCTTTCGACCTGGGATAAGCCGGCGCTCGCGTGCCTGTCGAGCCGGTTCCCCTATGGGCAGGAGATCACCCCAGAGAAGCTTGCCCAGGTGGCGAGGGCCGAAGAGTTTTTGCGCTCTCGGGGCTACGAGCAGGTGCGAGTGAGGCACCACGGGGAGATCGCCAGGCTAGAAGTCGGTCCCGAAGAACTGGAGCGCGCTTTCGCCGAGAGGGAGGAGATCTCCGCCGAGCTGAAGACCGCGGGTTTCCTCCACGTTACGCTGGATCTCGACGGGTACAGGTCTGGCTCCTTGAACGCCGTCCTCGGTCCGCCCGGCAAGAAAGCCAAGAAGACGCTGCCCGTGGTCGGGTAGCCCTCGTGGAGGCCACGAACGAGCCCATACTCTGGGTCACGCTTTTGGTCATGTTCCTCGGCCTTTTGGGCAGCGTTCTGCCGGGTTTGCCGGGCGTTCCTCTGATCTTTGCCGCGGTCCTCGTCTACGCCTACGTGACGGGCTTCGAGGTCGTAGGCGCCCTCGTGCTGGTCCTTCTCGGGTTCTTCGCCCTCCTCGCCTTCATTGCAGATCTGCTCTTCACGGCCTATGGTGCGCGACGGTTCGGGGCGAGCAACTGGGGCACGATCGGCGGTGCCATAGGAGGCCTTGTCGGCGCCTTGCTGGGCGCCCTGTTCTTCGGCGTCGGAGCCCTTTTCGGCCTCCTCGTCGGCTCCGTCGCCGGCGTCTTCGCCGGTGAGTACCTCCGGCGTCGCGAACGAACATCCTCCGCCGGAGAAGGCGCGAGGCCGCGGGTGAGAAGCGCCCGGTCCGGGCGCGGGGACTGGCGGCGAGTTTCGAGGGCCGCGGGCGGGGTCCTCGTCGGCTACCTCTTCAGCACCGTGGCGCAGGGCATCCTAGGGCTTCTAAGCGTGATCGTCTTCGTGGTAGCGCTGTTTAATTAAAGCGATCGTCTTCTTGTTGACGGCTAAAAGCTACTCTTCCTCGCCCTTCTCACGCAGGAAATGTTCGAGCTCCTTCGCGAGATCGTCCCCTGAGGGAAGGTTCCTTTCGCTCCCTTCGGCCTGCTCGTCGTAGCGTTCCTCGAGCATGCGGACGTAGGAGGCGAGATCCTGGTCCTGGGCGACGGCGGCCGAGACCTGCCGCTGGTAGTCCTCCGAGCTGCGCTCGAGGTGTGAGGCGTCGAAGCTGCCACCGAGCAGGGTTTGGAGGTTTGTGAGCAGCGCGAGGGCGGCGGGGGCCGAAGGCACCGAAGGCAGGTAGTGGGGCACCGAGGCCCAGAAGCTCACCGCCGGGAGGCCCTCGTTCGCGCAGTAGCGGTGCAGTACGCCGGTGATGCCTGTCGGTCCCTCGTAGCGAGAGGCCGAAAGCCCCAAGTTCTCGACGAGAGAGGGGTCCTGGGCGTTCGCGGCGACCGAGACCGGCCTTGAATGCGGCACGTCTGCCAGCAGAGCGCCGAGCGTGATCACGAGCCTCACGTCGAGCTCGCGGGCGAGCTCCACGACTCCTTGCGAGAACGCTCGCCACCGGAAGTTTGGCTCGGGGCCAGAGAGCAAGACCGCGCCCCGCCCTCCTAAAGCCTCGACCCTCGCCCCCGTGGCCGAGAGTGGGTTCTCCGGCCATTCGACCGTGCGGGTAACGCCTTCCACCAGCCTGATCTGGGGCCGCGTGGACTGGTAGTCGAAGAACTCCTCACCGTCGAAGCTACCGAACTGCTTCGCCTCGCTCGCCTCCCCGATGGTGCTCACCGCGAAGCTCGCCGCCTCTGCCGCGTCGTTCCAGCCCGTGAACCCGGCTATGAGCACCGGACGCTCGAGCTCTGGCCGCCACTCCAGGTTTATGAATTCAGTCATACTGCAAGCTTAACACGCCCGTCGTTTCGCGGAGCCACCGTTTGTCCGGGGCGAAGTGGCAGAGGTTGGCGTTCTCGAATCCTCGTAGATCCCACACGCAGCGAGAACTTGCAAATGTATATGGACATGTCGGCAGAGCGTTCAGTCAGCTAGCAGAAGGGTATCGAAATCTCGCCCGATGGCCTTACACGATCGGGAACCGCGAACACTTGCGCTACGTAAGATGATCTAGGCCGGGACGCGATAGATCCAATCTTTCCCCTTCGGAGCTGCTACGAGAAGCTTCGCCGTAGATCCAAGGCTTCCTTGAGCCGCTGAAGGTACTCCTTCTCGGGGATCTCCGTAGCGCCGAGCCTCGCTAGGTGATCGTTCTGGATCTGGCAGTCTAGTAAGACGTACCCTCGCTCTTTGAGGCGTTCTACCAGGTACACGAGACAGACCTTCGAGGCGTCGCGCATCCGGGCGAACATGGACTCACCCATGAACGCGCCACCCAAAGTAACGCCGTAGAGCCCACCCGCGAGCTCGTCGTCCTTGTATGCCTCGACGCTGTGTGCCTTGCCTTCCTCGTAGAGCGCGACGAACCCTCTTATGATCTCCTCGTTGATCCAAGTCTCCGGGCGCCGGGCGCACGCCCGTATGACACCCTCGAAGTCGCAGTCTACCCGGACGTCGTAGACGCCCTGGCGGACGACGCGCGCGAGCGATTTGGAGACGTGCAGCGCGTCTAGCTCCAGCACGGACCGGGGGTCAGAGCGGTAGAACTCGATCCTCCCCCACTGGTCGGCCATCGGGAAGGCGCCGGCACGATAGCAGGCTTCGAGGATCTCCGAGCTCAACCTCACGCGGGTATGATAAAGCCGTCGGAGAGCAACCATCAGCTTTTCGCCGTCACCCGCCTACAATGAGAGTGCCATGCAACGCTTCGACCTCAAGAGTTTGCGCTCCGCGGCTACCGCCCGCACTTACCCCATCGGAGCAGAGGAGCTTCGTGACGTCATCGAGAAGGTCGTCGGGGAGTTACCTGGGTGGTCGCTCGCGGGTTTGTCCGAGTGGATATCCGGGCGGTCCGCAGAACCCGGCTCTTCGGCTTCGAGGACGACGTGTCGATCCGAATCTGGGAGATGAAGGACAGCGGGATCTCCCGGAACGCCCGGGCCGACTTCAGGAGCGCCTCCCGCGTCGGGTTGTGGGACCTCGGCCAGAATGGGCGAAACCTCAGGGAGTTGGTCTCCGCGATCGACCGGAAACTGATAGCCGACCACTAAAAGCTACGGCACCGGCCTCTCTCACCGGGGACGCCGGACCGCGGCAGCGACAACCACGCCGGCGATTATGAGACCGAAGAGGACGAGCAGCAGCGCCGTGTATGCGGGGCGTGCTCGCCGAGGTAGGCGAAGAGACGAAGCAGGCGGACGCCATGAGACGGTGGTGGCGACGAGGAAGCGCCGGAAGCCCATCCTCGTGAGCCCGACATAAGAGATGGCGTCGAAGGAGACCACGGGCACGAGGCGTGGTCAGCACCGCGTACACCCCGTACCGGGAGAACCAGCTGTCGGCACCGCCGAGGCTCTGCTTACCGACCACCATCTCGACCAGCACCGGGCTAGAGCGTGCGCGATCCCGAACGAGATGGCCGACGCTAAAGCGCCCCTCACGAGGCTCAACAATCCGCCCTCGAATACGGCCGAAGGCAAGCCGTTGGCGAAGTCCAGTATGAAGGACGGCAGTAACGCCAGAATAGCCTGCAAGGCCATAAGCGTCGCGGAGATCAACGGCGTCCACGCGCTGTAGGAGAGGATGTATTCCCGGACGACTTCGATGTCTCCGCTCGCGAGCACCCGATCGCCCGGTTCGTCTCGCCCCGAGAAGCATCCGAAAGCAGATACGCGGCCGCGAACACCGCAAGGAACAGGGCGGTAAGCGCGGGGCCTGACTCACTTCGCGGCCCTTACTCGGGCAACTCTCAACCGTAGCCGACGAAGCCTCCTACCATATTAAACAGGAGGCCGGGACCGTCGCGCCACGGTGCGAAGGAAAGCAGGGCTAGCCTTATATTGGAGGTGATAATCGTTGCCAGCTCAGTCTACCTCGGTAGACACGGAAAAGGCCGGGTCGGTTACACTCCGGTCCCGTTCACCGGCCTCCGCAAGTTCGAACGGCGCGAAATGTGAAGCGCCGCGTTATGATTGCGCCGCAAAGCAAACCCGTATTAAGAGCGTGCTTTCAAAACCGCTTGGCTGGGAACTGGTATCGTAACGGGGAACCGCGGTTGGCCTATCGGGAAGCCAAGTTGCCCAATCGGTAACCGCAACCTGAGGGGCGGCCGAAAAGTTTTGAAACGCGCTCTAAGGCAGGGTTACGAAGTTGAGGATAAGCTGGCGTGAGATTTTGGGGCTCCTGGTCGGGCTGGCCGTGTGTTACGTCGCGTTCTACTATGCTCTGGCTTACGCACCCCAGATCCGCGAAGCGGCGGAACAGACGCGAGATGAGGGCTCGCAGCGAGGCGAAACGGAGCAGCGAACAGACCTGGCGACTTCGAACGGCACCACGAAAAAGGTGACCGTCCGGGTGACGGGCGCGAGCGGCGAGCAGTTCGGCGCCAACTTCGGCAACCTCCGCTCGAGCCGCTCGGTCGAAGGGGTCGTCCCCGCCAACTACGAGGTGGAGGTCCACACTGACCCCAGCTCCGGGGACTACGTCTCCGCCACGGCGTGGAAGACCACCGACGACCGCAAGGAACTGAAGGTCCAGATCCTGGACGGCGGCAGAGTGCTAAAGGAAAGCAGCACCACCAAGGACTACGGGGCCGCAGGCGTCAGGTGGAGCCCCAGCGAACAGCCGCCAGGCGGCGAGACTACCGCGCCAGCCCCATAGGAGAAGGGCCATGGGAAAGCAATAGACGCCAACCTTAGAGGACACACTCCGGCCCCACTCTTTCCCCTACCCAGCGCCGGGTACTCTGCCCACAGAGCCCTTGATGTTCGGACGTGGACCAAAGCGCCGTTGCCCACGATGCCAACCGTTAGGGAAACGACGGAGCCCCTCGCCCCCAGCACATCGGCCGCTAATCTCTACCCCCTGCTTCTACTCTGCACCGGCCAACAGAAAGACTAAACCTCGACCAGACGTTCATATGACCTTTTCTTAAAACTTAGGGTCAAGCACAACCAATGTTAACTTAAGCTTACTTCACGTTGTACATGACGCTTAGACGTGCGTGAATCTGAGCCTAACCGGCTTTGCACATAAAGGCCTGCAGGTACCAGAGATTGGGTTATTAGTATGAGGAAGACGCTACAAATAGCGCTTGAACAGATTTTTTGTGCAAGACCGGACCTGACCACTATAGGCTATCCAGAGAGGTAGTAGCGCGGAAAGAGTGGTGAAAAAGGAAACAGCGCAGAGGCAGCGCTGGGGGCTTTTAGGTAGTCACGGTGCGGGACCGTAGGCAGGAGGGGACGATGTTCGTTAGGAAGAAGGTGTTAGAGGAAAGAATCGGCGCGGCGATAAGGGCGGAGTTTGCGGGTTCGATCGCGGAACTGGAGAGGAACCTCCAGGAGTTCCGCCGTCGGTCGAAGCTCAAGGAGACAGCCCGAGATACGCTCGAGAGGGCAGAGGCCGAGGCAAGGAGAGTGCATAACGACAGGATCGCGCTCAAGAAACGGTTCTGGAAAGCCTATTACGGGAAGGATGAGGACGCCCTCTCCGAGATCGGTCCCACGCTCGGTTCCCTCGAGCGTTCCGTGAAGAAGGCGGAGAAGGCTCTTGAGAAAGCTCGCATAAACTTCGAGAAGGTCGACTTCGACGAGGTTGCGGAGGGGGCCGCCCTGAGGGAGAAGGCGGAAGCGGCGCGAGAAAAGGCAGACCTCCGGATCGGCGTTATCGAGGAGACTCTCGAGCACGCTCTCGCCGAGACGTGGCGCGAGGTCAAGGAGGCCAGCGAGGCTCTGCGCGACGAGTGTGGAGAGCCTCGCTTCGTCACCTCCGAAGAGGAGACCGCCCGCGAAAGGTCCGCCTAGCCCCAACAAGAAAGCTACGGACAATGTGCCCTGTGACTAGCCCGGGGAAACTTAGGGGTTACCTCGGCGGCTGCTCGCTCGGGCTGGGCGGGTCATCTCCTGACCTGGGCGGGGGCTCTTCCGTCCTCGGGGCATCGGGCGGGACTGCCCTCCTTGGGGTCCCTACCGGTGGCGCCGTGTCTTCGCCTTGTGCCGGGGCGTTGGGCAGGACTGTCTCTCCCTCCGGCGTGACGTCTTCGCCGGGCAGCGAGGCCTCGGCAGGGGACGCTCGCCTCGGTCCGGGTGGCGGGGTCTCCCACCCCGACTGGGCCGTCCGTGGCGGTACGTCCCCCATAGGTATCCCTCCGTCAGCCGATTCGGTCCCCGCAGAATATCTTCCCTCCTCTGGCGCACCCTCGAGGATGCCGAGCAGCCTCTTCGCTTGTTCGGCCACCCCCACGTGCACCCCCTGCGCCTCTCGGAAAAAGGCAGCGAGCCGCTCGTCACCGGTGGCCTCGGCGTCCGCGGCGTACTCGGCTCCGTGCAAGGCATGGTAGAGCACGCTTATGAGATCGTAGTGCTCGTCACGGGTGCCTGTTGCCCGCTCGCTGGGATCCATTTTCCCTCCTACCGCTAGCTCTGAGCTTACCTTCTCTTCCCCTTCGACGCGTACCCGCTCCAGGGAGCACGCAAACGGCGCCGCCTGCAGCGTAATCGTCCTGTTCTCAGGCTAAAGGCTAGGCTTCCCGGCATTCGTCCCCGCTAGCCGCCGGCTGACTTCGCGTCAAAGCTTCCACGTTATCGGAGATCCTCTCCGCCACCTCTACGAGGTCGTTCATGCCCTTGTACCCCGTGATGGTCTCGCCCTCGTAGAGCAGCGGGTTTATGGCCCACACGTCCTCGTAAGAAGCGCCGGCTAGGTCCAGGTAGCGCACGGTCACCGCGATCCCCCTTTCGGTCCCGCTCTGCCGGAGCGTGGACACAAGGTCGCCGAAGGTGTCCCAGAAGCTTCTGACCACCGACCCCGCCTCGAGGAAGTTCACCCCCGCCCTGAAGTAGTTCAGGGCGGACAAGACGAAGCCGGTAGAGCTCACCATAGGGGAAGAGAATTCGAACTCGATGTCCCTCGCCGCGCCTCCGCCGACGTTGCGGACTACGACGTCGACTATGGGCAGGCGGGAGTAGTCTGCCTCGACGATGATCTGGGGCCGGCCCCCAGCGACGCGGGCCTCGCGCATCTCGTCGAGCGTCTCACGGCTTACCCTGATGAGGAGGTAGTACCCGATCCCGACTACGCCCGCGAAGATGATGTTGGATGCGGCGGTGACGATCTGAACTGTGGTCGCGACGTCCACGATTCCTGCTTGTAGATTCAGCGATCGGCGACGGGCAGAACGCAATAATTCCCTGCTCGCCCTCCCCTTAAAGGCCCGCGCGATTGCTCGCCTCCGGAACCGGGTATGTGCGTAATCGTTGCCGCGCACTCCGATCAGGAGGGAAGAGCCCGATGGACTGAGTGCTCGGCAACCGGTCGCGAGAAGTTCATCTCGCGACGAAGGCCAGCGGGGCCATCTACCCGGGAACTAGGTGCTCCGCTGGCCCGACTTCTTTGGGAGGACTTTGCTTAAGCGCCGGCCTCGATCCTGGCGTCGAAGCGTCGGAGGAGGGTGATACGGTTCTTGTTCGCGGCCTCGTAGGAGCGCAGGCGTTCGATCTCTTCCACGCCGAGCTCGTCCAGCCTCTCGCTCACCTCCCTGACGTTCAACGAATTATAGTCCTTTATTGGCAGGCTACTCTCCTGGCTTCGAGGAGATCCCCTCCGGGTAGGCGTCATGGCCTCCAAAACCTCCTGGTAATAGGAGAACGGGGCCCAAAGAACGTTTACGTACGCGTTGGTCGTCTCCTGGAGCAGGTTCTCAAGGATCTCTCGCTGCCTCCTGGACTGCTCAGCTAGGTCCTCGAGCAAGGCGCGGTTGCGCTCAGTCTGGGCCCGCGAAGCCTCCGCCGAGCTCTCGAGCAAGCTTCGGGCAACCTCGAGGGTCCGCTCCTGGAGCGCGAAAGCGTTCTCCATCGCCGTCCTGTAAGACTGCCGCGTCGCCTCGAAGATGCGCTCACGTTCCCTGTTGGTCCGCTCCCGGTCCATCACGCGTATCAATCCCTTCCCTCTCTCTGGCCCCTGGGTGACACCGTTACGGACGAACGGCGCGAGCACCCTATTCTTACCGGACGCCGATCGTGGCAAACTCCTTGCTCGGGTTACTAGGTCTTTTGCGAGAAGGACGTCTCCGGTGAGATCTTGCCGACCGCTTCGCCATGCAGGTCTGTCACTACTCCTACTTTCATCTCGTGCGGGACCCGCACCCCCCTTCGGGCGAGGGCGGCGAGGACGGCCGGCGCCACAGCGCGGGATGCGCCATCGGAGATCTTGAGCGCGAGTCCGCAGGAGGGGGCTCCGGGGCTCGCGGCGGCGAAGACGGCCTCGGCCCCGCTCTTGGCGACGAGGTCCGTGCCCTCCATGAGCCTGGTGTCGAAGCGGCCCGTTCCCGCGACCATGTAGGGGTGCGCACGCATCGCGTCCCGAATTCTCTGAACAGCCTCCTTCAGGTCATCGGGGAAATCTTCCGCCCCCCCGGCGGCTAGGCGGGCGAAGCCGAGGGCGAGGTTTCGGAGCGGTGTGGCGAAGACCGGGACGCCGCAATTATCGCCGGCGAGCCACACCGCCTCCGGTTCGAGATCGCAGAGCTTCGCCACGGTGCGCTGCACGAGCATCTGTAGCGGTCCTTCGGGGTCGCGGTACGTATGGGTATCCCAGCCGGCGTGGGCACACACGGCGAGCATGCTCGCGTGCTTCCCCGAGCAGTTGCCGTGGATGGCGCGGGGCTTCTCGCCGTTCCGGGCGAGGCGGGCCGCGGTGAGGGTGTGCATCGGCGGGTGCGTGCCGTTCTGGAGGTCGTCCTCGGAGAGGCCTGCCTTGTGCAGGATCGAGCGCACGGCGGCGAGGTGACGGGGCTCGCCGCTGTGGGAGGCGCAGGCGACCGCCAGCTCCTCACCGGCGATCCCGAGCTCGTCCGCCGCCCCCGAGAAGACGAGCGGCAGCGCCTGGAAAGGCTTCGCCGCGGACCGCAGGTAGACGTAGCCCTCGGGGTCGCCCAAAGAGTACAGGGTCTCTCCCCGGGCGTCGCAGACTACGTAGCGGCCGCGGTGAACGCTCTCCATGAGGTCCCCGCGCCAGACGGCGGCGACGGGGGCATCGAACGGCGGGAGGTCCGGGATCGCGCCTGGGACTGCTAGGGCGGGCTCGACAGAAGGGTCCGGTCCCAAAATCCTACTCCCCAGCGAGGCGGACGATGTGCAGGGAGAGGAGGTCGTGGGCGACGCGCATTCGGGCCATCGCCGCCGGGAAATCGTCCCCCTTATGGTACTCCCGCGCCTCCCCCACAAGGTACCTGAGCTTGGCGAGTAGCTCCTCGTCGGGGCCCCTTTCGCCGCCGGGGCCATACCCCTTGACGCTCGCCTCGGCCATGCCCATCAGCACCTCGGCGCGCCTCCCCGTCCACATCGCGAGCACCGCTATGTCCAGGTAGCTGCTTATCCCCAATAGATGCCCGACCCTGAGCCTTAAAGTTACCTTCTCGGGGGCAGGTCCGGTGGCGACGGGCTCGCCGCTCACGGGAACCACCGCCTCAAGTTGGCGGAGAGGACGCCCGTAAGCTCCTCTTCGGAGAGGCCGGCGGCGTCCGCGGCCAGGAGGGCGGCGTGCAGTGTTGAAGGCAGGTCACCGTAGGGGATGTCCGAGCCGTAGCAGATGCGCGCGGGATCCAAGGAGAGGAAGAGCACGAAGAGGTCTTTGGCCTTTACGACGGAGGTTTCGAAGAGGACGTTCGGGTGGCTAGAGAAGGCGCGGACCGCAGCCAAAAGCTCGACCATCGCGGAGTGGCCCAGGATCAGGCGCAACTCAGGCAACCTCTCGACCGTCGGTAGCAGGGGCTCGACCATCCTCTCCATCGCAAAACCGGCGTGCACGAGCACCGGCAGCTCCACCTCCGCCGCCATCTCGAAGAGCCTCACGACCCGCTCGTCATCGAACTCGAACTCCTGGGAGACAGGGTGGAGCTTCAGGCCCTTGAAGCCGCGCTCCACGCACCGGCCGAACTCCGCATCGTAGTCCTTGTGCGGGTTCAGGCGGAAGAAGGGCACCAAAGCGTCCGGGTGCTCCTCGTAGGCCGCCCAGACCACGTCGTTCGGCCCCGAGTAGTCGTCGTGGGCGTTCGGGTCGTTGAGGGGAAAGACTATGGTCCTACCGACGCCCGCGGCGTCCATCCGCTCCTTCATCCCGGCGGCCGTCATGGTGCGTCCGTCTACGTCCTCCCCAATGTGGGCGTGGGCGTCGAAAACTCTGGTGCCGGACGGTATCGTCTTTCGCACCCACTCCCAGGGACCGGCCATCGCCCCGGACGTTAGAGCCCCGAGGTCCTGGCCCCGCTTCTTGATGTCCAATCGCACCCCCTTTTCGACGGAACGCATGCCGTACAGAGCAGTCCCGCGGACCGACCGTGCAATGGTAACAGGGGACCCCCACGGCTGCTAAACTTCCCGGGGCTATGAGCCCCTCGCGTCCTCCGCTCGAATCTTTCGGCAAGACTTTAGACGACGCCTTCCAGTGCGCGAGTAGGCCGCTTCTGCGGGGCCTCTTGCGCCGCTCGCTGCCCACCTTGGAGGGCGTGGTAGAACTTCCGGGCCTGGGCAGTTCCGTCCAGGTTTTGCGGGACCGCTTCGGGGTATCCCAGATCTTCGCCTCTAGTGAGGAAGACCTTTTCTTCACCCAGGGCTACGTCCACGCTCAAGACCGCTTCTTCCAGATGGAGTTGGGGCGCCGCGCCGGGCACGGACGCCTCTCGGAGCTCTTGGGCGAGAGCGCTCTAGGGTTCGACCGTCTCTCCCGCACGGTCGGCTTCGGCAGGATCGCCACCTCCTCCACGAAAGATGCCCCGCGGGAAGTGCTCCGGGCGCTCGAAAGCTATTCGGCCGGGGTAAACGCCTGCCTCACCACCGAGCCTCGCCCCCCAGAGCTTTCCCTCTTGCGCGTGTCGTATCCCGAGCCGTGGACGCCCGACGATACCGCTGCCTGGTCCGTGGTGATGGCCTGGAGCCTCTCCGTGAGTTGGGAGTCGAAGCTTTCGCACAGGGCCGCCGAAGAAGAGGAGCTCGAGGGTCGGGACGACTTCCGCGCGTACCTGGACCCCGGCACGGGCTCCAACGCCTGGGCCGTGGCCCCTGGGCGGAGCGCCACGGGCTCGGCCCTGCTCGCAGGCGATCCCCACCTGATCTTGGGCATACCGTGCCTCTGGTACGAGGTGGGGCTCTACGGTGGTCCCTACCGCGTGGTCGGGGCCTCGCTACCGGGATCGCCGGGGGTCGTGATCGGGCACAACGAGGAGATAGCCTGGAGCGTCACCGCCGCCCTGACGGACGTGCAGGACCTATACGTCGAACGCTTCGCCGAAGAAGACGATGCTCTGTACGAGCACGCGGGCACGTGGCGAGAGGCGGAGGTCAGGGAAGAGGAGATCCCGGTCCGCGGCCGCCGCCAGCCGGTCACGCAAAGGGTCAGGACCACGCTGCACGGCCCCATCATCACCGATGTCGTCGGCGGCGAGAACGACCTGGCGCTCCGCTGGGCCGCCCCCGAACCCCTCAAACTCGTCGAAGCCGGCCTCGCCATAGGCAGGGCGCGCAACAAAGAGGAGTTCCTTGGCGCTCTACGAGGCTGGACGGCACCGAACCAGAACTTCGTCTACGCCGACCGGACCGGAGTCGTGGGCTGGGCTCTAGCAGGTCCTGTCCCCGTAAGAAGAAACCACCGGGGGGAACGCCCCGTCCCTGGGTGGAGTGGCGAGTACGAGTGGAAGGGTTTTCTTCCGTTCGAGGAGCTACCGAAAAACTTCGACCCCGAAGCGGGCCAGATCGCCTCCGCCAACGAAGCCCCCGAAGCCGAATCCATCCCCGGTATCTACCTGCCCGACTACCGCAAGAGCAGGATCGAGGAGCTGCTCCGGGACACCGGCGAGCACACTTTGGAGACCTTCCGCGAGATACAGGGCGACGTCTACTGCGCCCCGGCCCACGCGCTCGCCAAAAGGTTGGCGAGGTTGGATCCCACGCCCGGCATCTCCAAGGGGTTGACGCGAGAACTCGCGGCCTGGGACGGGCACCTCGTCGCACAAAGCCGACCCGGCGCGGTCGCCCGGGTCGCGCTCGAGGTTCTCCTGAGACGCGCCATGGAAGCACTGCCCCGCATAGACTCGCCCTTCCCCACCGGGGTCGAAGCCTACGTAGATAATTTCGTCCCGACGCTCCTAGAAAGGCTCGACAACCTGCCCGAAGAGGCTTTGCACGGAGCCCTGGAAGAAGCGGTGGGGATACTGGAGGCGTCCCGCGGCCCCGACCCGGCAGGCTGGAGTTGGGGAGCGTTACACGCGGCGGAGCTGCGGCACCCGCTCGGGATAGTGAAGGCGTTGCGCAGCCTGCTCAACCGCGGCCCGTACCCCTTCGGGGGGGACGAAAATACCGTGCGACTCGCTGCCTTCCGCTCCGGTGGGAACGGGCGGCCCGCCTTCGGCCCCGTCACCACGGGGCCCAACTACCGGTTCGTCGTGGACACGGGCGACTGGGAGAGCGCGTGGAGCGCCGTCTCGCCCGGTCAGTCAGGACACCCGGCGAGCGCGAACTACGACGACCAGGTCGGACTCTGGCTGAACGTTCGCTACCGTCCGATGGTCTTCGGGCGAGGGCCGGCCGAGCTCGCCGCCGAGCACCGCCTCGTCCTCAAGCCCGAGGCGTCTCGCTAAAAGTCGTTATCCTCATACGAACCTTCACCCCGTTCGAGGGTGAGCATAGAGACGCGGGGACCATCGACGCTCTTTACGCGTAAGGTGGCGCCATCGGCGTCCACGGTGTCGCCGGGTTCGGGAGGGCGCCCCAACGAGCCGAGGACGTAGCCGCCGATGGTGTCGAAGTCCTCGGTGGGTAGGTCGATGCTGAAGTACTCGTTCACGTCGGTGATGGGGATACGCCCGTCTATGGCGTAGGTGTTCTCGTCGAGGGGCTCGATAGCGGCCTCGTCCTCGTCGAACTCGTCTTGTATCTCCCCGACGATCTCTTCCAGGACATCCTCTATCGTGACCAAGCCCTCCACGCTCCCCCACTCGTCGATGACGATCGCCATCTGAAGCGTGCGGCGCTGGAACTCGCGCAATATCTCCTCTATCCGCTTGTTCTCCGGTACGACGAGACACTCGCGGATGAGGGGCTCGAGGTCGAAGGTTTCGCCGTCCTCCTTAGCCGCCCTGAAGAGATCCTTGACGTGGACCGCGCCCAAGACGTGGTCGAGGTCGTCCTCGTAGACGGGGTAGCGGGTGTAGCGGCCGAAGGCGGCCCTGTCGACCAGCTCTTCCAGAGGAGCGCTGCTCGGTAGGGCTTCTATGTCGGGTCTTGGGACCATGATCTCGCGGGCCACCGTGTCGCCGAAGTCGAAGACGTTATTCAGGTACTCGCGCTCCTGGGGCTCGAGCACACCAGAAGAGGTCGAAGAGGAGATCATGATCCTCAACTCCTCCTCGGAGTGCGCCTCCATCCCCTCACCCAACCGTATGCCCCAGGGCCTCAACACGAAGTTGGTCGAGGCGTTGACCAGCCACACTATCGGCCTGAAGAGGAACATGAAAAGCCTTAAGGGGCGGCTGATCCAGAGCGCCGTCTCCTCGGCCCGCTGGATGGAGAAGTACTTGGGCGCCTGCTCCCCGAAGACCAAGTGCGCGTAGGTTATGATCGCGAAGCCCAAGACCACCGCGATGAGCTCGATGAGCGACTCGTTCTCGATCCCCAAAGCCTGGAGGCCCGGGGCGATGAGGGCCGACACCGCAGGCTCGCCGACCCACCCCAAAGCCAACGAAGCGATGGTGATGCCCACCTGGCTGACGGAGAGGTAAGCGTCGAGGTCCCGCAGAGCACCGTGCACCACGCCTGCCCTGGCGCTTCCCTCCTGCTCGAGTTGCACGATGCGCGATTCCCGCACCCGCACCAGCGCGAACTCCGCCGCCACGAAGAACCCGTTCAAGGCGACCAAGATAAGCGCCGCAAGGAGGTTGAGCGAAGAAAAGGCCGTCTCTTCCAAGGTCACGCCGCGCCGGAGGAAACATCCCGGCGCCTCGGTTTCGAGTATTTGTCGGGTCCACCCATCGCGTTACGCGGGGGATTATACCCCAGCCGCCCGAGATGCCACCACGCACGGTCGTTCCGGGACCCGTCGAAAGGGTACAATGGCGAAGCGTTGGACCCCGCAAAAGGTCCCTGACCCGGAAGGAGGAAGGAGCCGTGAACCGCAGGCCTTTACCGAGGATCGAACCGTGAGGGTGCTCGTCGCGGGCTCGCACGGGCAGGTAGGGCAGCGCATCGTCCGGATGTTGGCGGAAGAGGGCCACGAGGTGCGGGCCATGATCCGGGACGAGGACCAGGCGCCCTCGCTACGAAAGCTCGGCGGGGAGCCCGTCGTCGCCGACCTCGAAGGAGAGGTCGCTCACACAGTCGAAGGCTGCGACGCCGTAATCTTCTCCGCCGGCGGCGGCCCGGGCAGCGGCGCCGAGAAGAAGGAGACGGTGGACCGCCAGGGGGCGGTGAAGCTCATCGAGGCCGCCAAGGAGCATGGCGCGAGGCGCTACGTCATGGTGAGCGCGATGGGCGCGGCCGACCCCGAGGCCGGTTCCGAGGCGATGCAGCCTTACCTCTTCGCAAAAGCCCGTGCCGACGCTTCGCTCCAGGAGAGCGGGCTCGATTACACCATCGTCCGCCCGGGGAGCCTCACAGACGATCCCGGCGACGGCACGGTAGAGGCCGCGCCCTCTTTGGGCAAGCGTGGGGAGATCCCACGCGAAGACATTGCCCGTACTATCGTCGCTACGCTGAAGGCCCAGAACACCTACGGCAAAACGTTCGAGGTCCTCTCCGGCGACACGCCCGTCGAAGAGGCCATCGCCCGCCTCTAGCTACGCTTTGAGGGATTCGGTCTCTCTGAGGTCTTTGGGCCTGTAGCGTCGGACGTAGTCGCGGA